>DATFCH010000426.1:0-2320 GCA_035253345.1 Nitrososphaeraceae archaeon | reverse complement strand
GCATATTCTTTAAAGAATTCTAGATCTGTTGCTATAAATGGAAGACCGTGTGCTAAGGCATCAAACATAACTCCAGAACCTGAACACACCTTATAAGGTAATAGAACAACATCCGACGCATAAAACAATAGTGAAAGGTCTATGTCACTAAGAAAATCTCTTTGCAGGTCAATGATACGAGTGAAATTTTTATTAATTACTTTCTTTGGTTTATAATTTTCTGTGTTGAAGTGATTCTTTGAAGAATTAACTATTATCAACCAGTTTTCAGGTATATCTATTTCGTTAAGAATATCCCATCCTTTGGTACTAGTCTTAAAACCTATAGCAAGTGCTATCATTTTTCTTCTTCTTTTTCTTCTTGTTTTGTTATCCTTTTTATCAAAATAAATACCAAATTTTGCTCTTGCTTCTTCTTTGATATTTGGGTAAGGAGATAAAGATGGTTCAGCACCATGATAAATTATGATATTTTTGTTATCTCCAGTGCTAGAATTACTATTATCATTATCCTTTACATGTGATTTGTTATTTGCAGAACCATTGTTACCTTTTCTTTTTTTTCCTATTATCCGATTCTTCATATAGTCAGAAAATACTATTCCTTTTTTGCTTTTTAGCAACTTTTCATTGTTTATGTCGTGAAAAGATTTGTAGTTTATTATGAACTTCCAATATTGTAATATATACTTGCCAAAATGTTTTACCTGATTTTTTAAAGTATTATTACTAATATTTTTTAGATCTAATGGGGAAATGATGTTCATCCACTGTTTGAAGGGGTAAGCAGAGTGAAACGTTGTAACAATAGGAACTTTACAAATATCATAAAATGAATCAATGTTGGTGCATGTATTTCTTGGATTTATTGATCTTAATTTTAATCCATACAATCCATGCTCAAATTGAATATGAACAATGTCAGGCTTTACTTTATTAACTATCTCTAATAATAGTCCTGAATTATCTTTATTGAAAGATGATGATAATCCAAAAAAATCACCTTCTCTGCCATCTTCATTACAAACAACATAAACAGTGTGACCTAAGTTACGCAAGGCTCTTGATAAATTGTAAGTATATCTACCAACTCCACCGTACATAGGAGGATATTCTGTTGATACCATTAGTATTTTGAGAGACTTGTTTATGTTGATGTTATTATTTTCTGGTACTGAAATTGAAGAAAAACAAAAGTTGTTATTAAAATTTCTTTCATATTTAGGGTCACGACCATTACTAAATAAAAAATAGCGTAAGAAATGTAAATCCATCTATGTGCAATTATTGTCATGCTACAAATTATATATAGGAGAAAATGAAAATCCTAAAGATGTTATATTAGGTAACATAAAAGTGGATTACGTTCTAAATATAAAATATCTCTTTATTGTCTATCATATAATTTTATTAATAATTTCTCTCTTCTTGTTAAATACAATATTGTGTAAAATATTATTATGAGTGAATTTAGAGATACTGATGATAAAGTAAAAGACGATGTTGGGGATACTGGTGATAAAATAAAGTCAGGTTTTAAAGCAGCAGGTAATAAGATAAAAGATCCTAGCAGCGATCTAGGAGAAGAATATAATAAGGAAAAAGCAGAAGAGGAAGTAAAAGACAAAACTTATTAAATTAAGTTAGTTTTTAATCTCTTACTATTTTGGGGTAAAATTTATCATAATTTTTTAATCAATTTAATATTTATTTCATTAAATTTAATTAAATTATTATATAAATTAAGTTTTTTCTCTGTTAATATCTACTATTTATTATGAATCTATAAAATCATCAACTACTAATGTGTCAAAATCTGTCCAAATATTAGGACCATTAAATATCGAGATTTGAAAATGTAAATGTGGAATATATGTATAACCTGTCATACCTACTTCCGCTATTTTTTGTCCTTGTTTAACCTTTTGACCTTCTTTTACATTGGAACTATTAAATTTGAGATGATCATATCTTGACGTTTCTTTATTCTTATGCATAATTGAAATAAAATTAGAAAAGTTCCAATATGCAGGGCTAGGACCGCCTATTGTTGAGTCATCTTTAACAAATGTTATTATTCCATCGGTTGCTGCGAGTACAGGGGTATTTTCTGGAACTATAAAGTCTATTGCATTTCTTAACATTCCTATATGAGCAGGTGATGTAGTTCGATCTATTCTTTGAATAGAATTCTTTGGTACAGGAAAATGATATTTATTTAGAGCAATTCTATTATATAAGGTATTCTTATTATTCACTATTATTATTGGACAAGATTATTATTTAATAATTCATAATAAATATTTTATATTCTACATAT
>DATFCH010000425.1:0-6877 GCA_035253345.1 Nitrososphaeraceae archaeon | reverse complement strand
TCATAATGGCCTGTAGTTTGTGTTAACCCAGTATAAGTACAGAATGACTGAGCAGTAATCTTTGGGGAAAAAGAAGAACGGAAACCTGACTATCCACTAGCCGATTATGAAAATAATGGTGGATATAGTAATGATTATTCATCTGAGAATTCCTATGATATAGAATACAACCATAAACCCAGATATTAAAAGAGATTATAGTTAAAAAACCTGATAAAAAATTTTCAAACTCTTCTTTTTTTGTTGTTATAATAAAAAAATGGTTAAAATTTATTATTTAAATTGAATGAATAAATTTATACTAATACATTAATGTAACCTTCTCAGAATGTTTTTTTGTTGTTAAGAAATTCTAATAACAACAGAGATACTTTTTATAATAAGCCAAAACTATTAGCTTTGATTGCAAGTATTGTTATTTCGCTCTCAATAGTGCCATTCATTCTTCCTCATATTTCTCACACCCACATGATATATCACATACTTTTACATATAGCTGGTTTAATAATATCTCAATTTCTTGCTGTTGTATCTATGCTGGCATATCTTAAAACTAAAAGTATTAAAATATTGTTTATGACCTTAGGATTTATGACTCTAGTTGTGGTTGAATATGTATATTTATTGAATTCTACAGATGATGTTAATGGAATGTCGATTCCTATAATTAATGTCGAGGTTTCTCACATAATTATGTTAGTTATGGTTATATTTTTTGGTATTTCTTTCTTAAAAAGCCAAGGATAATTTGGCTATATCTGCTAATTTAGTATCTTGTAATAGTTTAGAGTTAATTAAAAACTTTAGTTTCTTAATTAATACAATCTCATAAATTTAATCATATTAATGTTGCATCATTGTCATGGGTTCGTTTTCTGTGGTATTATTAGTTATAGTATTATCATGATGCATTATTAGTTTAGTAGGTTCATTAGTAGTAGAATATGTATCCAATCCTATTCCACTAATTAATGTTCCAAACATTTCGTTTGGACTAGCAAAGTGTCCCTCCGTTTTACTAACATCCATAGTAAGTCCTAAAACTTTCTTACCCATAATATGTATAGTTAAAGGAACATCTTTGTACTCTTTAGTTTTAATATCATCAGAATAAATATCTGCTTCCCCCATCACAACTATATCTTTGTCAGTAACTATTACCTTCTCGGAATTAAAATTCTTAATGTCATGATTATGAGAAAGACTGCCATCTGGTTTTATCATTGTAAAATTAGCAATAAAATTAGCACTAGTGCTATTATTGTTGAATAGACTATTGATATGGTTAACATTCGTATCAGAAGTTATATTGTTTATTTTTAACTCCCATAATCCTCCTTGAATCCATGAAACCATTCCATCCTTTATTTGGTTATTTGCAAAATGTCCAAATGCTGTTATTATTTTTGATTTATTTTGTTCTTCCAAAGTATTATTATCTACTGTTGGCGGAGTACCGGAGGATAATGATGATTGTTGTGCGATGACATTTTCAATAGCCTCATTAGTTTCTAACTGTATTAATATCATAGATAATAGTCCAAGGAAAATTATTGTAATTCTAGACCTATACAATATTGATTACTTTAATACATAACCACCTTTTTTTCTTTTCGTAAAAAAAAAATTATTTTTTATGCTATATTACGTTTTTACATTAAACTTATACAGATAAAATAAGTAATTTTATCAGGATATTTTTGTTGCGAAGAAATTGAGGCTTCTCTATAAAAAAGAAATTGTACATTACCAGCATGCTGGCGAAGCAATTATACTGTATTTAGCACAATATTCCGTTGTTTGTGAAGAGGTTCCTGCGACAGTATCATAGGTCAACATGATTCCTAACATTGCAATAAAAGATAGACTCAATCCACTAAATATTATTTTTAATACATTTTTAATAGAAAGTTTTTTAGATAAAATTGATAAAGCCATAATTGATACGAAAAATAATTCTATTTAATTTAACTAATCCACTTGTTTTAACATATTTCCTAAACTATTTTAGATTTAGAGAAGTGGTTCAATTCATAAAAAAAATGGATTGCGTAAAAATAAATAAAATTAGTCTTGTTCACAATTACGATGCCGTTTAATCATCATCATCATCTTTATCTGCCTCTTCCATTGCCCTTTCTTCATCTTCTATTTCTTTTGAGTCTCTGATTTCTATAATATTATATCCCTGTCCATAAGCCTCATTTTTATAAATATTTTCTGTTGCTATAAAAAAAGAACCAGTCAAAAGAATTGAAACTATCGTTATTCTTATGACGGATAGTAATTTGTTCAATTTAATTAACTATATAATCAATAATATTTAATTTAAATATTGTCTAAGGTAAAAAAAAATTGAGAAAATATTCTCTTTATTTATTATTTATTTACCAATGCATATACCACTTGGATTTGAAGTCATACAGTTGTTTTGGTCAAATGTATTAGTATTGGTATTTACTGGTAATCCGTTAGCGTTGTTTAAGTCAATTGTATTCAAAAGAACATTGTTAAAGTTAACATTGTTATTATCGCTTTGATTATCTAAATAAAGACCGTTTCCAGATTCAGTAATAGAGTTCAAAGTTACAACAGCATTATCGGAGTTTACTAATGTTATTCCTGCCATAGTATTTTGATAGATAATGTTATTTTCTACTGTAAGTTGTTGTGTTGAGTGTGCTGCAAAGCCAATTTGGTTATTCATGGGTATGGACAAGTGTGCATTGACTATACTTGCACCAGTGCTAAAGAAACCTATTTGATTATCTTTAGAAACAATACCTTTTATTTCAACATTTTGAGACCCTGACATCATAACACCAGCTTGAAATCCTTCAATAGTACCATCCTGAATTACAACATTGTTCACATTTGGTACCATTATTCCTACTTTACTCGAAGTTTTTTCTTGACTACCTGCATCTGGGCCAGAAATTGTATTTCCATTTAGGTCTATAACAATATCACTTGCACCAACAATAAGACCATCGCTGTCTGCACATTTCAAGTTAGAAGTTAATACAACATTCTGAGTTATGACTTGGCCGCATGATGGACTTACTGCTAATGGTTCTTGAGATGCTTGTTGTGCTTGTAATTGTGGTACTGCTTGTTGAGTTTGAGCGCGTAAGGATATGGGTTGCATTGTTATTGTTGCAACGGTAGAGAATGAGATTATCGCTGCCAACACATATGCTAGTAGTGTTCTGTTCATAAGAGGACGGTTTAATACTGATGTATTTATATTAATCTATTTTCTATACTATCATTCTCTATAATAGTAATGAAAGAACAGAAAGGCATATAATGGCGGATATACCTTAAGATGACACTATTATAGAGAATTGATAGTAATTCAATATGTGGTATAGTTAAATTGCCGACAGATGAATTTATTCTCTTATCTCAATTTTTGATTGCTATTTATAAATTTAGAATTAAATATTAATTAAAAGATTAGTTAGAATGTTTATCTTTTTGAAATATGAAATTTAAAGAAAAGTATTATCTTTAATAACTAACTTAAAATTTCAATAATAACTTCAAAATCAAAAAAAAATTATTGACATAGTTATTGAGATTATGCAAATATTTTTGAATTTAACAAAAATAGTAGGTATTAGTAGGTAACAAATGAGTCATAGAAAATTTTCTATCTACTATCAAAAATGTTACTGTTAAATATAGTGATTCTGGTAAATATTTAATCTCTACTCCTATAGCCATTAATTTGCTAACCGCATCAAGAATTTTATTATCAAAAGGAGTTAGAATTATTAATTTTATGTTACCTTTTGTATTATCTTGTAATCGTTGCAAAGTAAGAAAACTATCTCCTAATACCATTCTCCTGTAAAAACCATTTGCAGAAGAAAAAATTAGTAATCCTTCATCTTCTGCAGATTGAATAAGACTAATAGCAGTTCTTATTGCTTCTCCAGGATTCTCGATTACTTTCAGGATTGGTTTACTAGATTCATTATTATTATTATTTTTTAATTCTTCGATTTCTTCTGAAGTGGGAATGGCTTTATCATAACTTGTATCATAGACCATCTGTTTATTTTCAATAAAATTTTTAATATTTTTACCATAAAAATGCTCCATTCTCTTGTAGACACTAAAACATTTCTGAGAATGAAAAAAGTATTGAGAACCATCTACTACTTTTTGAGTCATTTCCTCATCCTTTAACAATGATTCTTTACACAATGAACATTTGAATTCTCTTCCATTGTTGGAATTGGAAATTCCATTATTTTCATTCATTTTCTTTAGTCCTACAAGATTATGGTAATGATATAGGTTCTATTGGTTTTAAACTATTCTAACATCCATCAGATTTACAATAATTATCGAAGTTAAATAGAAGCAGAAGTTTCCATTGTGATAATGATTCTAAAAATGGACCCGAAATAACTATTTATATTTGTGGGCTATAACGATTTCCAATTTTGTATTGTTTTGTTATTAGAAAGAAATATTTTTCACAGGATATCCATCGTGGAACTAATTTAACTGACCGAAAATAATATTTGACTTTGAAATATATAAGGATAGTATATTTTTTATTAAAACCATAACCCTCTAAAGATGGACTATTATCACAACAGGGAGGATATTATGGTTAGTTTTTTTTAGTTGGTATTTTTTGTAAAAAATACTATATACTATTTGAAGAACCAAGTTAATTATTAAAAGCCATAGCCTTCTAGAGGTGACCAAGTAAGCCGCTAGAGGACAATGGTTGTGCTTTTATGAAATCGGCGGATCTAAGAGTGAATACTTTAAGAATTGTAGTTACTTAAAAAATATAATATATAATATTTGTAGAACGAAGTTAACAACAATAGGCCATAACCTTTGGAGAGGTACTAAAGAACTGTAGATGGAGAAGGCTATGACCTTGAAGGTAAATATAGCATTGACTGATCTCTCAAACCCTAATAATTGACCACGAATAAGGATTGAAACATCGAAAATAAAATTAGATTTTGTGTATAATTTGATTAACTGTGTTAGTTAACACCAGTAACTTATTAGTTAAAAGAAACCATAACATTCTAGGGAAGCATTGGAAACCCTTAGAAGGCTTAAAGTCGAAATAGAACTTATAGATTCTATTATTGACGGAAGATCTTTTTGTATAGTTGATTATCTTTCAAATTGAAATATATAACGTTAAGAGAACGAAGTTAAGTATTAATAACCATAGTCCTCAGTTGAAAGATGTTAAACTTAAGACTACGGCAATCTTTGGACTGACTGAATGATACAGTACACGGAACTGTTAATAATACTATATAATGCTTATAGATAACTTAATTGTAATGGCCTGAAATAACTATAACTATCAATAAATGAATCATAGTTAGATAAGATATTATGTTATTTCAAATTCTTGAGATTATATTTAGTTACTTAGTAGATGAGTAAGCCATAGCCTACCATGGAATAACCCAACCATTCGACTCCTAATAAGCTATGATTAACTACGTCTTTATTCCTTGTGAGTAAATTACGGATAGCGGATTATTTATAATTTATTTAACTTTGTTAAATAACATATGATAGACATAAAAGCGATAGTCCTCTTCTAGTAGTAGGAGCATTTAGAAGACTATGGTATATTATAAGTTTGTCTATCGTTCTTCTTTCTTTGGACTGAATAACCAGTTACAATGGCTTTTACTAATACTACATAATACTTGGAAACAAATGTTGTATTGTTATAGCCCTATCAAACAAACAAAAAAAAATATTAAAATGAACAGAGATTATATCTTTATTTTTTATCTTATAGAATTTACAATTTCTTAATTCTATCTATAAGATTATGAGAGTCAGATCCAACTTCAGTAGTTATATAAAGTAAGTGATTTTCATCTAGAGGCATAGTTATACGTTTAATCTTTTCATATTCAGCAAGAACATATTTTCCTTTTCCAATTTTTGATACTAATTTTCTCCGAGTTTTCCATCCGTTAATAGCCAATTGAAGAGATTCTTGACTTTCTTCTTTTGACAGTAAATTTGTTACACCTGGTTTATGTTCTGAATATATGGGTTTTTGGTCAACAATATCAAATATTGTTACGAAACGTACTGAAGGATCTAGGTTTAAAATATTTTTTCCTATATTTTCATAATCCATTGTTATGACGGTAATAGATAATATATTTTAAGTTATAAACATTTTTTTCCAAATATATGTAAATAAAAAATTCTAGTTGACAATTTTTTTAAAATAATTGGAAATATTTAAAAAATAAATGAAAAATTATTTTGAAAATACAATATTAACAACTAGTAGTTAAGTATTACTATTATTATTAGTAAATGTTATTGTCATAGTCTGAACCATTATTACTGTAGTGGTAAATTAGTTGGTTTATAGATTACAACCATGATCCAGACTACGACCTGATGATGCAAGCAACTTTTTCTATGTAGTATCAGCAATCTAATCATTGTGTATTTATTTTTTTAGATACTATCCTTAGAATTTTAAATATTGTCATAGTCTGAATCTATTATAATATCTATAAATCCATTCACACTATGATTTAAGAGTTTAATTAGTTATTCAGTAAGTCAATGAGTCAATCTGTCAGAGTCGTAACTTGAAATAACGCTAAAGTCATACTTCAGGCTATGCCTCACCCATACGTATTGCCCAATGCAGATCCTTTTTACAGGATCAGCATGAAATTTATCGAATTGTATTTAAATTTTGTCGTACAAGTATGTAATTAAACCATTATCTTCATGCTATTCTTTTTATTTATTAAATTAGAGGCTATTTTTCTTAATCTAATAATTAAATCAATAAAAGATTCATTCTTTTTATTTTATTCCTATTTTTTTATTGATT
>DATFCH010000424.1:0-3308 GCA_035253345.1 Nitrososphaeraceae archaeon | reverse complement strand
GAAAAATAATATAAAAAAACTAATTTTTAATTTTATATGGCTATTAATAATATATCAATAATGTATTAGATCGTCAAGTACTTGATAATATTTTTCTAATTCTAACATTCTATTTTAATGTTAAGAAAAACAACAACTACAACTATAATGACCTTATTAATATCAAGTGTCGTCACATTCTTAGCTTTTCAAGTTACTTATGTTAATACACAAACACAAGAAGGACAGAATTTAGAAAAAATTCAATCATATATCAGTGAAGCACAAAATGATCTGGTAACAGGAAACCAAACAGCAGTTTCATATCAACTTTCCTCAGCCCGTTTCCGAAATATCAAATATTCTCGAAAAATTACCACATACAAACACACCTACACATATTATAACACATTCCCATTCTTTTCCCCATTCTCATGATTCAGGACATTCCCAAGAAGACCTTTTTCAAGAAACATTATACCTATAATCCATCAAACTGTCCTCCTGGACTAATGTGTTAACTACTACTGACACATAAAACCCAATTGATTTTTTTAATTTTCATCTATTTTTTAAAAGTAGACAGTAAATTTCTATCCTACACATGTAGATAAGATTATTGCTGACTTTGGAAATCGTCGTACTAATAATAGCATGTTAATTATAAATCATTTAAAATCATTGAACATTGTTAATTGGCATTATCTCAGGGAGTTGAATTGTCATGGTTTCAATGTTCAATAACTATAAGTATTAATTCTAGCAATGAGATATAAGTTTCTCTTTTATTATGACTAGAACTTTTAATATATCATAATTTTTTATTATAACCTCTCTTTGACTGTCCGCATATAATTCAAATAGAAAATCGTAGATTAGTCTTATGCATTATTCAATAATTTTTGCTAACATACAACAATGGCTCAGCGAATTCATCTTTATCACCTTTAAATATCCATGGCCATTTCCATCACATTGTGTAGTGGGAAAAGAAGCTTAAGTTATCAATGCTTGATAAATTTCATGAGGAGAAACTGTTGGATGCATAGCCTTGTATAATGCCGCTACTCCTATTACATGTGGAGCTGCTGTACTGGTCCCACTTTTTAATGCGTATTCTGTCCCTTTGTATGTAGACAATATGTCTACACCCGGAGCTGCTAAATCAACAACAGATCCAAAATTACTGAAAGTTGCAAATTCATCATCAGCTCCTATAAAAGTAGGTCTTCCTATTCCACCACATTTCCCATCACTGTCACTAATAGCTGAGACTGTTAGCACTGAAGGATTCTTAGCTGGAGAATTATATGATGCATCCTTAATACTATTACCTGCTGCAACTATATATGTTACTCCTGCATCGACAGACTGTTTAATTAACTTGTCTAGTATAGGAGAAAGAGAGTTCTCAAAGCTAATATTAGCTATATTTATTTCATTAGCATGTTAAGTCACATATTCAATGCACTTTATTTGACTAGACATAGGATAGTTTTCCAATTTATCACAAACTTTAACAGACCATAACCTCACATCAGGAGCTATTCCTACAATTCCAAGAGAATTATCTTTCGCAGCTATAATTCCTGCTATATGGAAACCATGACCTTGATCATCCTCTCCAGTTTTAGTATCTTTTATAAAGCTAACGTTTTTGTGTACATTTAAATCTGGATGTATAAGACTAATTCCAGTATCTAATATTGCTAAATCTACATATGTATGCTTGTTTTCACCATTTACCATTGGTTTTCTTTGATCAATTCCATTATCACTAAATAGTTGGTTATTTTGTTGATCATTTTCTATAATGTTAGTATCGATTAAACTATTTTCCGCAATGATATTATTACCTGCTAAAATTCAGAATTAATTGCTCTTTGAGCTCTATCCAGAAAGGATAATAGTAATATTATCAGCGAGAAATTACAAAATAATAGATTGGTTTGATATTGAAGGATGTTCTAATGTATTTAATATTAGGCATTTTAATCCTTTCATGGTTGAAGATTACATTGATGCTGAATTTAATGCTAAAAATAAGTATTATATTTTAAATAACATAGAGACTTATGCTCATGAACTTTGTCGTTTCATATTAGAATATTTGTTTGGTGACTATCCAAATCCTTTAACTGAAGAAGAAAAAATAAGTAAAAGACAAGAGTGTATAGCTTTTGCAAAGGATAATAAATTCCAAGCAATTGCATATGATATTAATAGAGAAGTAGATTCTTCTTTGAAAATCTTACAAGATATAGTAAGGGGTAGCAAAACTATAATATAGATCTTGTTACAAGTTATTTTTAATTCTAATATAACCACAAATATCTTCTTTTGATGAATTAGAAGGAAAAACAAAAACAAAAAAAGAAAATACATAATACTAATAAAATGACATTAGTGACTGTCGTAACAATAAACAACTTCCTTTTATTTAATTTATACTATAACATCTGTGACAGTTATGACTATTGTATTGACGTAGTATCGTTAGCTTTTTCTTCTGTCTTTAGAAATTTTTATAGTTACAATGTATGTATAGATTTTTACGCACAAATGATTTTGAAGGAAAGTAGATGGTTACAATGAAAATCTGTGAAAGCAGTGAAAACATACTGAAAGCAATTGGCAACAATAAAAAAATGTTAAATACTCTACTAGTATAGATATATTATTTGGCTCAGTTCTGGTAGATTTACTTATTAACAGATAAAGTAGATGAACCTGAGAAAACTACTGGCTCATCGGGCGTGAGTAAAACCGATAGCGGTTCAAAAATAAGAGTCTAATGTAGAAATAGCTAACTAGTATTAGCTTCTATTATTAAAAACTTAAGACTTCAAGATAATTTTATTCAGATAAAAATTCCAAAAATACTTTGTTAAATTAAATCATTCAATTAAAGAAAATAAATAAAGATGATTTAATAATATTATTTCTTCCAATCAATTAGTAATTCATTAAGCTTTATAGATGCATGAGCAATATCTAATCCGTGTGCATTTTTCAAATGTTCTCGAAATTTTACAGCCCATGGTTCTTTAGATGTAGCTAATACTTTGAATGACTGTTCAGGGTCACTGGTTTCATAACAAACAACTGCAAAATCTTGGTTTTGTTGTGATAAATGTTGAATCCAAACTTGTTCATGCGTTATTCCAGCAGTCATAAATATTGCATCATGTTCTTTATTACTAACAATATTTTCATCATTCCATTTTTTCATCAATTCTATTCCTCCCGGAAGAATAGGAATCGTAAAACAATAATTTGTGGAGGTTAAATTAGTATTGTTTACTTCAGATATTGAATTATTCATTGGA
>DATFCH010000423.1:0-2346 GCA_035253345.1 Nitrososphaeraceae archaeon | reverse complement strand
GGTTTTATTAATATAATAATAATAATATTATTATTCATCCTAAATTAAATCAGAAATAACACTTTTTTTGTTATTTTAAATAGGGTATCAAAGATATAACCTATATTTTAGATAATACATCATTACAATCAATAGAAGTTTTAAATAGTTTATAATACTGATTTAATAACCTATCCAATAATTAGATAAATGAGATCTTTATCGTTTTTATTTCTCTATTAATTCAGGTATCTAATTCAACAAAAATGCCTTATATTAATATAATTATTAAATAAAATATCATATAATGACAATTAATGTCAAATAGTAATAGTAATAGTAATAGTGATAGTGATGAAAAAGAATTTGATAGTAATACAAGAACACAAAAAAACCAAAAGAATGATCCATTAACCGAATATAATGAAAAGGAACCTATGACACCTGCAAAAATAAAAGAACATGAGCCAACTGCAGTGAAAAGAGATCCTAACGATCAAACAATAGTAAGTGGCGGAGGACAAACGGGAACAGATTCACCAGAAGCATTAGAAGAATATAGAAGAAAGGGTATGACTAAAGTAGGTGAAGATAATACAACTATAACAGAAACATCTACAGGACAGCAACAATATCAAACAGGAGAAGAACAACAACAAAGATATCAACAAGATTCAGTAAAAGATGAAGTATCTGAAACAGCCGATACATTAAAGGAAGGCGCTGAAAGTACATTCGATAAAATTAAAGCTGGAGCAAAAGCATTGGGTAAAAAAGTTGTAGATCCAGGTGCTAACTTAGACGAAGAATATAATAAAGAAAAATCAGAATAAAGTAAATAAAATAAAATAAAATAAAAATATACATCAAAATAAAAAATATTTTACTTTATTCATCCAACATAAAATGAGATAAAATCCTTAAATAAAATATATTAAATAACAATTATTTTCTGCAACATAGTCAATGTGATTTTTATTATCAATTGTAGGTTAAATTCACTGGTACCTTACTATTCTATTAGTCTATGACAATCAATTTATCTTCAAGTATTAAATAAAATGTAAATCAATAAATTCTATGAATTATAAAAATTCTGATAATATTGAATGGAATGATGTTATCAAAAAAGAAGCAAGAGGTATTAATGATGAAGATTTTGGTGAAGTACAAGACGTTCAAGGTAATTATGTGCTAGTACAAAAAGGAATGATTAACAAAGAAAGGTATTACATTCCAAAGGAACAAGCAGAAAGTTATGATGGTGATACATTGAGATTTAGAATTTCTGAACAGGATTTAAGCCAATTTCAGCATGAACCACCCACTATATATGGTGAAAATACTCAAGATACAACAACAAATCAACAAAGAGATACTGAGGAGGAAGAAGCAAGTATACCATTAACAGAAGAAAGATTGGATGTATCTAAAAAATCTCAAGAAAATCAAGCTACAATTACTAAAAGGCCAGTTAAAGAAACCAAGACAATAGAAGTTCCAGTAACGAGAGAAGAGATAAGTATTGAAAAAAGATCTCCAACGAGGGGTAGTGAAACAGAAGCACAAAGTTCTCCTATACAATCAGAAGAGGAAATAAAAATACCACTAAGGAAAGAGGAAGTAGAAGTTACCAAAAAGCCGTATGTTAAGGAAGAAGTAGCAGTAAAAAAGAAAAAGGTTACCGATAAGAGGAAAGTAACTGAAGATGTTACATCAGAAGAACTAGATACATCAAACGTAGAAAGATAAAAATTTAGTACCTACAATAGCTTCGTAGATGATATAAAATTTTTAAACTTTTTTTTTAGTTATGCATTATTAAATTTATATTCTTTACAAAGCAATAGTAGAAGATATATTACTAATAGAATATCAAATATTTTGTAAATCTATTTAACTAACAAGTCTACTAATACTATAACCTCTATAATTTTTGCTTTAGAATTGATCCCTTTAAGACTATAACTTTTCTCAAATTTTTAAATGTTATCTTGTGTTATATTAAATACATCATAACAAATTGAATATTTATCATAAAGTCATAGTTTTACATTTATTGTTTATTTAGTTTAACATGGAATGAATGGTTTAAAATTTTTTAATATTAATTAGCATCTTAAGATTCTATCACGACGATATCACAACTAATTATCAAATCAATATAAATTATATTTACCTTTATTTAGTATATGTCTTCAAATTTTACGTCTTCACAAAAGATTTCTCAACAGGCTACTGAACACAACAAATTATCAAAAGTTACTTCAGGATATGTAGAAATTGATGAATTTAAAGATGCTGATACACACAAAGGATATTTTTGTTATAATTGTGACTATTTTCTAAAACCAGATCATTGTATGA
>DATFCH010000422.1:0-4437 GCA_035253345.1 Nitrososphaeraceae archaeon | reverse complement strand
TCTTTCTTTTCACTTTAGAAAAGTGTAACTTTAATTGTAATTATCTACCCAAATATCAATAATGGATAAATTCAATGTTCTTGTTCCTGGAGCTGGAGGTCCAGCTGGAATAAATACTATTAAATCTTTAAGGATCATACCTTTCAAAGGAAAAATTGTTGCAACTGATTCAGATAATCTATCTGCTGGTTTTTTTCTTAGCGATTTTTATTATATTATGCCTAGATTTGATGATGCTTCATTTATTGACAATTTATTGAAGATAATAAAGGAACAAAACATTGAAGTTTTGATGCCATCATCTGGTTTTGATATTTATGGTTATAGTGATAATTATGATTTAATAAAAGAACAAGGGGCCATCCCTATAGTTAGTAAAAGAAAAGTTTTGGAAATTTGTAGAGATAAATTATTATCATTCAATTTTTTATCTAAAAAATTTCCTTTTGTTTTTACTACCCAATTTCCTGAAAAAATTGATACTTTTCCTATCATTGCAAAACCACGTTTTGGGAAGGGCAGTAATAATATAATCCTTATTGAAAATAAAGTAGAATTAGACTATGTGACAAACAAATTTGAAAATATGATCTTTCAGGAATACCTTCCAGGAACAGAATTCACAGTAGACATTCTTTCTGATCTTAATGAAAAACCAATAATGGCTATACCAAGAATCAGAATAGACACTAAAGCAGGAATATCAGTAAAAGGTAAAATAGTCCGAAATCCTGTTATTGAAAATCTTTGTAAAAATATTGTTGAGGAATTAGGAATTAGGGGACCATCATGTATTCAATTAAAAGAGTCTAAAAATGGGGAACTAAAAATCATTGAAATTAATGCTAGATTCGGAGGAGGCACCATATTTACTACACTTGCTGGTGCAAATTTTCCCGCTATGCTACTAGAATTATTAAGTAACAATAGTTTAATTATTCCCAATGTATCAGAAATTACAGTTTTAAGATATTTTGAAGAAATTGTAATTCGATAATAATACAAATAATAAAAATCTATAGATTGATCTATATTCTTAAATAAAAAATTTTATTATTGTATAAACAAATTCATACAATATTTATCTCCATGTTTTATTTTTTATTGTTAGAGCGGCATATATTATTAGCCACGTAAAAATAAATGTAGAGATGACATTCATTAATGGTCTATAAAACCATCTTGGATAACCAGGTTTTCTTAACCTAACGTCAATTCCATACATCAGACCCGTAAACATTGTTCCACCTATATAAAAAATCGTACTAACTATATCTCCTGCCAATGGTAATATAATCAACGATTTTATGATGATGTAAGGACGAAACAATCTTAATGCAACAGTTAAATAATAAATAATTGCAATTATTAGAGGTCGTTGCCAATAAATTGAACCAGTTGAAAAAATACTTCTTATAAAGCTTTTTCTCCATCTTATTTGTTGTTTAACAAGGCTTCTTAGTGTTTGTGGTACTCCAATATCTACATTAACACTTGGACTATATTTTAACTTCCATTTGTAAGATTTCAATTTAATTTTGTTACCCTTATAATCTAGTTTATAGAATTTCTCGTTGTTATTTTCTGATTTTTCACCTAGAATAAATGCAGTAAGTCGTCTATCAGTTGCAAATTTAAATTCCATACCTAAAAATTTATCATTAGCCCATTCGTGAATGTGATCCTGAATAGCTTCTCTTCTAAATGCAGATAAAGATCCTGAACAGCAGGTTAAAGAAGAAAAAGAACTCTCCATTCCTTTGATAATCCTATATTGTCCATCGAACCAGACATCCTGAATTTTTTCCAATATATTTCCTTTGTCTGCGTTTCTTACTTTTCCATGTCCAGTAATGGCTCCAATACCTTTATCAGAGAAAAATATGTTCGCAATATTTTTAATAGCATCATTAGCCATATTACAATCACTATCCATAAATACATAAAATTCACCATTTGCAATTTCAGTAGCTTTTTCAATAGCATGTTTCTTTCCGATATTGTTAGGTAAATGCAATACTTTCAATAAGTCTGGATATTTATTTCTTAATTGGTTCAAAATTTTAGCTGTACTATCAGTGCTACCATCATTAACGACGATTATCTCTTTATTTAGATATGTTGAATTTATAATTGATTGCACACAGTTTTCAATATTGCCTTCTTCATTTTTAACTGGAATAACTATAGAAATTAGTGGATTTATATCATTAGATTCCTTTTTAGTTTCATATATTGGGTCTTTAAATTTAAAATAAGAGAATAAAAAAACCTGAAAAAGAATCAGAGTAGTGAGGAAACTATAAAATCCTATCGTAAAATCTATTATAAAGAGCATAAAATAAATTTTTACTATGAGGATTATCCCTATCGCAAGTAGAATAAGGTAACGAGCGAGCCATCTTTTTCTATTCATCTCGTGAATTATAGAAGATTCTTTTTGTATGATCATATTTCTCTCATTCTTTTGCCTTTTAACATGAAGACATTTAGGCCTGCTAAATATTATTCAAAAATCATATTAAATAGTTAGTAGAAAATTTTTTATTAAATTATCATAAAAGATTTATTGATATTGAATTTCGGAATGTCGGATTTTACATCTTTTATTAACTAATTCTTCATTTGTATAAATTTTTGTTAATGTAAACACATATAATTAATAATTGTTATTATTTATATGTAGGATTATTATTGGGAGAACGAGTGATTTACTTTTCAAAATTTATATTTTATCATTTTAATAGTAATGTTAATTTGAAGGAGAAAATAGAATGCACTTAGTTTCCGTTCAGTCTCTTTCTTATAACTATGATTCAGAAGTAGTTTTAGAAAATGTTTCATTTAATGTAGAAAAGGGAGACTTTCTAGGAATCATAGGACCTAATGGTGCTGGTAAGACTACTCTCTTTCAATGCATTTTGGGATTAATTACTACTTATTCTGGAAAAATCACTATTTTAGACGAAAATATAAAAAGAAACAAGAAAATTCTTACGAAGATCGGGTATATTCCACAAAAAAAAGCTATTGATCCAAAGTTTCCATTAACGATTGAAGAATTAGTCTCATTATCTCTCCCTAGAAAAACTTCTAAAAATATAGTTTACAAGATTTTAAGACAAGTTAGATTGTATGATATAAAGGATAAATTAATTGGCCAACTATCTGGTGGCCAACAGCAACGCGTTTTAATAGCAAAAGCATTAGTAAATGATCCAATTTTGCTTATGCTTGATGAACCTACTAATGAATTAGATCAGAAAAGTCAGGATGATTTTTATTTTCTCCTAAAGGAGCTCAATGAAAAAAATAATATTACAATCATCTGGACTTCCCATGACATGAATGCAGTCAATAAATATGCTAACAAAGTATCCTGTATTAACAAAAGAATGTTCTTCCATGGCGATAAAGAATCTTTTTTCTCGAACGAAGAGCATTTAATGAATTATTCTGAATCCTCAATGCAAATTCATATGCATACACATAATAGCTAAGATTTCAAATTAAAAATGATTTATTTATGCTTGAGCTGGATTTTTTATATTATGGTTTTATTCAGCGAGCATTACTTTCAGGATTAATTATTGCTATAACCTGTTCTACTATAGGAATATTTCTAGTTTTAAGAAGGCAATCATTATTTGGTGATGCTATTTCACACATAGCATTTGGAGGAATTGCTATAGGTACTTTTTTTAATATCTATCCAATTTGGACCGCAATGGGATTTTCAGTAGCTGCGGCTTTGGGAATAACTAAAATCAGACAATCAACCAAACTTCCTTCCGATTCTCTGGTTGCAGTAATGCTTTCTCTGGGTTTAGGAATAGGTGTTACTTTAGTTAGTTTATCTAAAGGATTTTCTATTGATCTGTTTAGTTTTCTTTTCGGAAGTATTTTATTAATTGGCTATGGAGATCTGATTCAAATAATAATCGTAGCTATTATTGTAGTGTCTATAATTTTGGTATATTATAAAAAATTTTTATATATTGCTTTTGATGAAGATCAAGCTAAAATTAGCGGGATTAAGGTAGAAAAACTAAACTATTTGTTCACCGTTTTGGTAGCTATCACTATAATTGTTTCTATGAAATTGGTTGGAATACTGTTAATTTCTTCCCTACTAGTTATTCCAAACATATCAGCTCTATTGTTCAATAAAGGTTTTAAAAAGACGGTTTTATATTCGATTACCTTGTCTACTTCTTCAGTGTTTTTTGGGATTGTTTTATCTTATTATTACAATTTAGCACCTAGTGGAATGATAGTATTATTATCTACTTTGAGTTTTATTATGATCTTTCTAACAAAAAATTTTTATGACTATATTAAAAAATTAAATAATCAAAATTAATTGGATTGATATTTAAAAAGGCATTGTCAAAGTAATGAAAAAAATAAGTTAATATTTAAAAAAATCGATTGGAA
>DATFCH010000421.1:0-5342 GCA_035253345.1 Nitrososphaeraceae archaeon | reverse complement strand
TGCACAAAATCAAACTGCTGCTACTGCACAAAATCAAACTGCTGCTACTGCACAAAATCAAACTGCTGCTACTGCACAAAATCAAACTGCTGCTACTGCACAAAATCAAACTATGAGTCAAAACGCTCAAGTATTAATTGCGTTAGATATTCCTGAATTAAAAGACAATTTAATGGATACTAAAGAATTATTAGCTAATGGAGAAATAGTAACTGCATTAACAGGAATTACAGATTTAGAAAATCAATTTATATTATTACAAAACAAACCGACGTTTACCCAAGACATACAAAAGATCAAAGAAGATATATCTAAAACAGATCTTAAGAAGGCATTAGATGATATTACGAAAATTCAAAAAGAAGTTATAAAAGCAGAAACTGAAGTATTTAAAGCTCAGCTATCTAACCCAGAACTGATGGCATCACAACAAGATGATAATTGATAAGACGATAAAGATATTGAGGAAATAACTTAGACAAATCCTATTTTTTTCCATGATTATTATTATAGATAAAATTTCTTAGCACGAAGCTGTTATTACTTGTTGTACTCACTGACATATTTTACAATTTTATTTACCAACAGAGGTAACACCTTCTAGTAGTTTGCTAGGAAGTGTATGTAAAATAGAATTACAAACAAAATTTAATCTATACATGAGAAATAATTGACAGGAGAAAATAATGTTAGAGATATTGGGCTAGATCAATACTATTTTAACTATTAATCTAGAATATTTAATTCTATATTAGTCAACTCCTAGACCTTATCAATAATTCTTTATAAATTAGAAAATACTTTTTCTATTTGTTTTTTCACTTTTTTAGGCATATTAGGATCTTTAATTATTTTATCAAGATCGATTCTATTAATACAAAGACCAGTTTTATTTATTTTATAGAACCAATCTATATCTATTGGACTAATGACGATAGATACTTTATTACATCCCTTCATGCCACATATAGAAAGTTCATCTTTACTAAAACAAATATGATTACCAGAGCATTCATAAATCATGATATTATGATATCTCTATTCTTTTTAATCCATAATAAATATATAATATTACAAAAAATGGAAAGAATTAAAAATTATCGTTAACTCCAAATTATAAATCATTCTTAAGTGGAAACATAGCAATTCTTTTCTTAATTCAAGTGTTACGGATGATTTTATCTTAATCATTTCTTTTTATTTGCAAGAAGCATTATGAAAAAGTCCCTGTGAATGAGAAGCTCATCTTATACCTGTTTCTGCTTCTTTAGCAATATTTGGGTCTCTTATTGGTGGTTATCAGATAAATATGGTTCGAGACTTTTTTCTAGCCTTGATCTATTTCTGTCCCTTGAAGTAACACGTCAAACCATTAGGAAAAGATCTGAATTAGAAAGGACTTAAAAAGACATTAAACAAAGATGAATCAAAGACATAGAAGAATGTAAAAAAATTATTCCTTCTGTTATTTTATGACAACAATTTATAGTGCAAAATATGTTATAACAACAGCAATTAATAACTTTTAGCATATTTCTAATAATATTTTTAAATTATAATTTCATAATAGAATATATAATAATTTACGATGTAAAAAATGGGACAAATTGAATGGTGACGTAACGAAGTTTAAGAACTAAATGTTAAAGGATTCAATCAGGCAGATATAGCAAGAACACTAAATATTCCAAAGTCTACAATATCGAGATATAGAATATTTGAGATAGCAAGCAAATGAAAATATCAAGAAATATATTAAAAAAAAGTTACCGTATAAATTCTCTAAATGTGTACTGGGTTTAGAGAATAACAAAAGGAGCATGAAATATTGCAACAAAAGCAGAAAAAAATAATGATATCAAAAATAAATTACAATCATTAGTACTTACAAAAGACACATACAAACTAAAATGAATTTACTAACTTAACATATTTTAACCTATTTTAACATAAACCTTTTAAATTAATTACTATTTATATCATTAATTTGACAAAGACTAGTACCAGTAATAATCAACAACAAGAAGAAGAATTTTTCAAGAAATTAATAATTAAACAACAGGAGAATGAATAGACAAGGCTTAGGATATAATCTCATCCTCCGGAAGATTGAACCAATTTTTTTCTATTACTTTAAGAATAGCAACTTATTTTTTTGGATTTAACATTTGAGATAAATAAAACAGATGAATGTTAAAGGAAAATTATGTCCATTTAACACATGCAACTACAGTGACAGAGAATTATAGATTCATTAGTTACACCTCCACAGAGAAAGGATATAGTTTTTTTATACTAATTATAAAAACAAAATAACAACCGTGAAAATAATAAATATAATGTTGAATTATCGTTGTTATAATTCGGAGAATGAATGGTATTTCTTACCATGCATGTGAATCCTTCTCCGAAATATTGTGCGTTTCGTTCCTCACTAGAGTTATCACACAGAAGATCCCTATTGTTTATAACGGTTTAAGACAATTTTTCTCATAGAGTATTATGTTATGTACACTCTAAACATCATGCTTTTGTAGTAAATAATTGTCGTTATTTCTCTTTATCCATATATTTCCGAGTTAATTTCCCCGCAATTATCGCACTTTCCACCATAATCTATTACCATTTCATTGATATACAAAATGAACCATCAAGAAATTGCTTATAAAAAATCAATATAGTCAATAAATAAAAAAAGTGTACTAGGTATGGCGTTTATGACTGCCTAAGAAAATATCATGGATAATGCATTGAACTTGGAAGTCGTCAGAAAACCATTACCTATTCGTAAAATTTCAGATATGGTAGATAAGTATATGCACCAATAGGTTATTATTTAGTTTTAAAATCTCTAAGGTATTGAATAAAAACCATAAATGAGACATCATGTTATTTATTGAATCATTTAGAGATAGAAAATAATGTTTTTACAGTCACTGATTCTAGGTTTCATACTCTATGAAAATATTAGATTTAATTTCAAACAGCTACTTAAAAGAATCTCTAAAGAGAAATATGATAAACCAAAGCCATTACTATTATAGATGATGATCTTGATCTCTTAAAATTATTCAAAGATGCGTTGGAAATTGCTGGTTCTACTAATATTCATACTTTATGAAACAATAGCTGCATTAAATTTTGTACAGAAAAAACCAAATGACTTTGGATTTGTAATTTCAGACTATAAAATGCTAGGTATGAATGGATGCGAATTCTGTGTTAAACTACGAGAGATTAATCCTTCCGTCAATTTTATAATTATTTCAGCCTATGATTATGTCTCTTCTAGTAAAGATAATTTCAAACTTGGAAGAAAACCTATACCTATACCCGTATTCCTTGAAATTAAAGTAAAATATAATGAAAAAGGACCTAGAATCGAAAATCAAAGTTAATGCAAAAATTATGCATACACAATAACGACAATACAGTAATTGAAGCAGAAGAAACAATCCTACCAACACATACCCCCAACATCACCAATAGACCCATCTGAAAAATGCTTTATACAGACTCTGAATGCAATACAGTTCGCAGCCTTAAAACGAGCCTTAGAGAATGGAATTGTTATACCAATCGGATCATTAGAAACAGATACAATAACAGTCGAGTTTAGCCGAATTATGTAAAATACTTCAATGCGATGACCTGGAAACAGCACCATTTGTATTACGTCTAGTGACGACAATTATTGATGATAGAGACACGTCTAGTGAATTAGTCATTTGTCTTAGAGGACTCTTAGATGGCGGTGAAGCTCCCGATAGAGATCCAATAATTGTACCTACACCATAAATAACTATTCACTAAAAGACCTATCAAAGAACATACTCCCCACCAATTTTTTATTTGTCCTTTAAATATAAAAATATTAAATTATAAATTCTAATAATATTCGAGCAGAATAATGCAGAAGTTTAATCAGATAAAGATACTTGCAATAGTTAAATAAAATTTGGCTAATATACTATGGATCCTTTAAAAGGATCAATTTGGAAAATACAACCAAATCGAGTCTAGTCTGAGATTTCTGACCTTTACATTGCTTCAGGCTAGACTCAATAAATATAATATCTTTAAATATGTGGCTAGTATATATAATATAATCTAGAATAGAATTTCAACACAGGATTATATCCTTCTGCTGTTGTAATTCATTATTTGAATTAATTTTCCAGCAACAGAAGATCAAAATATTAAAACCTTAAAAAGAACGACTTGAATAATTAAGTATTAAGCTCGCTGACATTGACGTACAAAATAAACATTTCCACAATGCTGCAAGACCATAAATAAATTGGTTTCATAAAGCATAAGGAAGAAGAAGTGGTTTTTAGTTTGATCGTATTGTTTACCCCTTTTTTCTTTCTGTTTTGTTAATAATTATTATTATTATTATTATTATTAATTTAGTAACAAAAACTAATCCTTTACAATACCATGAATAGAAGGATTCTTATTGTTCCCAATATCGTATCCTTTTTGTCTAAGATATTTCAAAGTTAATTTATAAATTAATTCATCGTTATTAGATACTTTCAGCACTCTATTCCAAGATACCTCTCCTTGTTCTTCTATTTCTTTTGACAATAGACTAGAATTAACTAATGCTATTTCTTTACACTCTTCAAATGTTTTAGTTCTTCTATAGGAGGTACCATGTACACCACAGTGATTATTCTCGTTCATTTTATCTATATGTTATAATATAACTAAATATCTACTTTCTTTTCTAATCTGATCATCAAGGATTAAGGAAATCAATATATTAGAGATACTGCTAAATAGAATTTAATAAACGATATTAAAAGACTAACTTTTATATTTATACTTGTTTATACGGAGTTTTTAAATTTTCACTTTAAAATTTCTTGCTCTTCTTTTGAATATCCTTTTGATTGGAGTAATTTTATCAGTCCATTCACCAATTAAACCACCACATTTGATGCATCTAAGTATTGTTAAATGTGTTGATACGATAAATGAATCCAATAATAATATTTTGCTTTATCATTTTTATTACAGATACAGTCTTCCATTTGATAATAATATACTTGATTAAAATATAAAAATAATTTGGTGCGAAATTATAGTATTATTTTATTCTAAAGTTTAATGAAATAGTAGATGTATTATTAATATTATCGAACATTTTATTAATGTTAATTAAAACGTTCAATTATGTAAAACTATATTGCTTTCAAAAAATTTTATAATATAATAGTTAAAGTAGTAAAGAAATAAACTTTGAAAAACTTGCTATTTTTCTTATTATAGGTATTTGTACTATTTATTCAAATTTTAAATTAGAAATTTTTATTAATGTGTTATTCTAAATG
>DATFCH010000420.1:0-5783 GCA_035253345.1 Nitrososphaeraceae archaeon | reverse complement strand
AATAAATAACTATCTTAAATTATTCAAATAAAATATGAAAATTATTCTTTCGATTCTTCTTCATCTTCATATTTACTTTGTGGTGGTTTGGTAAAATGACTTCCATATCTTGAAGTATCTCTGGCTTTTGTTTTCTCATTATCTATGTTACCGCTATCTTCAGCATTTGTTTCTGACATACAATTTATATTTCTACAAAATATTTATGGATTTTAGAAAATTTTGGATCAATTTTTTTTATTTTTCTTGTTAGGATTTAACCCTATTATAATGATAATTAAAGTAAATAAAAAATTATCTCAAAGAATTAAACAACCGGAGAATGAATAGACACTATATTGGTGTAGAATCACTCTCCGGAAGATTGAACCAATTTTTCCTATTTGTTTAGAATAGTAATTCAATTAATGAATTTAAAAATTGAGATAAATACAAACAGTTGAATGTTCAAGGAAAATTGTCTTACCATATTAGTTAGAAAACCTGAGAATAATCTATGAACTACAAAAAAGATAATTATTCTCAGGTCGGATAATATATTTGTCTATCTATTTTTGTTAATGGTTTTGGTGTATTGAAAAGTATTCTCTATTGATTATAAGTCTTTAAGATAAATTAATTGTTATTGTTTGTATATAAGCTTCCGGAGAACAAATGACAAACAATGGATGGTGATAAAGATTATCTCCGGAAGGTTGGTGCTAGTAGTCTTTTGCAATAAAAGTAAGTCTTAGTTGTTTATAATAATTGAAGACAAATTAATTGTTATTGCAATAAGTTTTTATACTGTAGTATTAATAAAGACATTATTAGAGATTCTATAAAGTCCTTATCTTTTGTTTCTATTGCACTTTAAACCAAAACAATAAAATGTGAAATACCTCACCAATTAAGTAATCCTAGAATATAAAAAACAGCATTTTTAGTACATATGATTATAAATCTCGTATTTTTATAGTTTTATTAATTTATACCTCAAGTTCATATTTAAAGAAGAGCGCTCCAAAATTATTGCTAGACAATTTTTACTATTATCGAAAATCGTAAATAATACTAACACCATAAATTACATATCGTTAGATATTATCATTAATTTGAATTATTAGAAGAGAGATATAAAAATAAAAAATATTTAAAGTTTTGCAGGAAGCAAAAATACATCTTCTATGGGGTTAGATAGATTCTTTCCATCTATTGATATTAATTCTACTTTTATAATGTAATCAGTAGGCTCTATAAATATAGGCCCTTCAATATGATATGTACCCGTAATAGGAGCACTTAAATCAGGTCCATATGTGGTAGTTTTTATAGTGGATTTGGATAATGGAAGGGAAGAAATATTTGAAAGCATTGCCGAAGCATTTTTAGTATTATTTGAATCTATTTTTTCGAATCCCTGTTTAGCGAAGGTGGTTATGTTTCCTTCTCCTCCTTCATTTGTAATATTATTTGTCATATTTGCTTGTTTAATTTGTTCTGGAACACCTTTAATTCCCTGTACTGGAATAATTTCTAAATCTAAAATTCCATCTATGTCACCAAATTCTCTATTGTAGATGGCGTTGTCCATTGTGCCGTTATAAATTGTAATGTTATATGTCATATCAAGGGGAGGCGGAAGTGTAATCTTGTGTGGGATAAACGATAGTACTACTCTGCCTAGTTCTGTTAAGTCAAAGGGCATGTTTTCCCCTATTCTCATCTCCATATTTTTTCCTAATTGTACTAAATCACCAACAATGATACTACCCATTATGGATGGATTCATTTTATCATAGTATACGTAAAGACCAGGTTTGGTGAAAGTCATTACAGAAAATCCACTTGGAGGTATTATACCCGAATCAAATTGCTCTGGAGCTGAGGATATAGTTGTAACAGTGTGAGGATTCGAATCGTCATTGAACCAAGCAATACTCATCCCAGCCGGAATAGATACCTGTGAAGGATCATATCCAACAGAATAGTCTGTCTGTCCAATACCAAATGGTATTCGTATAGCATAGGATGGTTGATGTTCTAATTCAGATGGTAATGGAAGATTGTATTGTTGATGGTAAGCAAATGCCATTTGTCCATTGTTTATATGAATTGATTGAATTACAAGAGTTGATGCAACCAATATGAACAGCATTACTTTCTGTAGTTTATTTTTGTATAGCGTTTGAGCTTTATTAATATATTTCCAAATTTTTGTATTCGTGTCTGTATTTTTAAATTTTGAGAGAGCGATTTTGTTGTTGTCGTATATTTCTTTGTCTTTTTTAATAAATTTTTTAATTAATGTAGATAACAATTCCCAATTGTCACCTCAACTTCATCTATTTATTATTAGGTTATTTATGTCTTACTCACAAGATGTAAGTAAGAATATTTATATGGAATTTGTCGTATATTTTTTTGTATTTGTATATGCTATTAATTTTCAAATTAAGCTAACACTATTGTTAATTGTAATTCAAACTCATTTAATTATGATTTGGAATAAACTAAAGATTAAATTAAAAAATTGAAGAATTTTGGAGTTTTCTCATCCAACTCTTAATTCCATTGAACCACAGGTAGATATTTTCGTTTTTTATTTTATAACACAATGTTAAACTATTAAAAATTATAACAGCAATTAACATATAATTTATTTATGTTGTCGTGACTATTTCATATTTTTTATATGAGATTCATTTTTATGTATTGTATTAATAAGAATAATGTAACAGATTCTAAAAAGATAAAGAAATTGTTGTAATTCTATTATCCTCTTTTTTTTATCTTATCTTTATTTTAGTTTCTTCAATAGATGTAGGTTTTTGTTTAGGTACTTCAATTTTTAAAATACCATTTTCTACAGTAGCATCAACTTTAGAAGGTACAATATTTTCTGGAAAAGGAATCTTTCTAGAGAATGATCTATATGTTCTTTCTTTAAGAACATAGCTATCTTTCTCTTCTTCATTTTTCTTTTCGTCAATACCAGAAATGGTCATGTATTCTTCTGTTGCTTTAACTTCAATTTTGTCTTTTTGTATTCCAGGTACCTCTAAGGAAATTATGTATCTGTCTCCACTATCTAAAATATCACATAATGGAATTCGAGTTTCAATTAAATCCATATTTTGAGGTGTTACAAATGCTTTAAGAGGACTCATGAAGGGAGTAAAAAAAGCATCTTCCATATCATGTCTAAAGTTATCGAAGAGTTCATCAAATGGTCTACGTACCATTACTTCTCTTCTTTGGTCGTTTTTATTTTTGCGAGATATTTGAGATGACATTTTTGATCAATATATAATTATATATGAGAAATATTTATTTCTTACTCACATAATGTGTTTAATACACTAATTAATAAAAAAACTATTGTGTTTTTTATTCACTACAAAATTACTTTTTATAGTAAAATTTATAATTGAGATACTTATATTACGTTAATAACAAGAGGTGTGTATGTGTAATGTCATCTCAAGTTCCAATTCTTTTATTGAAAGAAGGAAGTAATGAAACAAAGGATAAAGACGCCCAAAGAAACAACATCACTGCTGCAAAGTTAGTTGCTGAAATGGTCAAATCTAGTTTGGGTCCAAGAGGTATGGATAAAATGCTAGTAGATACGCTAGGAGATGTTACTATCACGAATGATGGTGCAACTATTCTTAAAGAAATAGATGTACAGCACCCTGCAGCAAAAATGATGGTAGAAATTACAAAAAGTGTAGATAATGAAGTAGGTGATGGTACTACTTCTGTTGTAGTTTTAGCAGGATCATTGTTAGAAAAGGCTGAAGAATTAATAAACAATAAAGTTCACCCTACTGTAATTGTAGATGGATACAGAAAAAGTGCAGAAAAGGCAATTGAACTATTAAAACAAGTTGCAGCAAAGATAGATCCTACAGATACGAATCATTTAAAAAAAATTGCTACTACGTCTATGGCATCCAAACTTACTGCCAATAACTCTCCAGAATTGTCTGATGTAATTGTAGAGGCAATATTGTCAACTCTAGAAAATTCCACTGCTGACAAGAAATTCAAAATAGATATCGACAATATCAAAATCGAAAAGAAAGCAGGAGAATCAATTAGAGACTCTAAACTGATTAAAGGAATAGTATTAGATAAGGAAGTAGTTCATGGAGGAATGCCAAAGAGAATAGAAAATGCTAAAATTGCCTTATTGAATTGTCCCTTAGAAATTGAAAAGACTGAATTTGATGCCAAAATAAATATTAGCAATCCAGAACAAATGCAGAAATTCATAGATGAAGAAAATGAAATGTTAAAATCAATGGTTGATAAGATTTCTGTGTTAGGAACTAATGTAGTATTATGTCAAAAAGGCATTGATGAAATGGCACAACATTATTTGGCTAAATCCGGAATTTTATCAGTGAGAAGAATCAAAGAAAGTGATATGTATAAATTATCAAAAGCGACTGGAGGTAGATTGATTACCAATCTTAATGATCTTACTGCAACTGATCTCGGACAGGCTAATTTGGTTGAAGAACGAAAAGTTGAAACTGAGAAATGGGTATTTGTAGAAGAATGTAAAAATCCTAAATCTGTTACTATTTTTGTACGAGGAGGATCTCAGCGAGTCATAGATGAAGTAGAAAGATCCATTCATGATGCAATCATGGCTGTAAAAGATGTTATTGAATATCCTTATATTGTTACAGGAGCAGGAGCACCTGAAGCGTTTGTATCACACAAACTTAGAGAATGGTCAAACGGTTTACAGGGAAGAGAGCAATTATCGGCAGAGAAATTCATTGAAGCACTAGAATCCATTCCTCTAACATTAGCAGAAAACGCAGGTATGGACCCTATTGATAGTAAGGTTCAACTTAGATCCAAAGTATCCACTAGTAGCAAACCAAAATATGGAGTAGATGTTATTAACTCACAAATTGCTGATATATCTGTAAAGGAAATATTTGAACCTCTAGCAGTAAAGGAACAAGTAATTAATGCTGCAACCGAAGCGTCGTCAATGATACTGAGGATTGATAATGTAATTGCTGCGAGTAAATCAAAATCACCGTCTGGTTCCTCTCCAGGTTATGGCGGTAGTGGTGGCGGCATGGGTGCAGGCATGGATGGAGGAATGCCTGAGATGTATTAACAAGACTATAAAATTATTTTTTTTTGATATAATTAATGCATTAAATTATCGAATTCATTATTAAAGATGATTGAATTGAAACCCAAAGCAAATTCTGAAAAGGTATATTCTATAAATAATAATAATGATAATAATTTAAATACAAACTTAATTTTAGATATTCTTGGAAATTCAACTCGACGAAGAATTTTATTTTTGCTTTCCAAAGAACCATTATACTTTAACCAATTATCTAAAATTATTAGAATAGGACAACAGGCCATTCTTCGTCATATGAAAATTTTGGAAGATTCTGGATTAATAGAAACATATACTCAAGAAAGTAACTTAGGTGCACCAGATAGAAAATACTACAGGCTTGCTTTCACTTTTAGTATGAACATGGTTTTCTCAAAAGATGGTTTTTACATTAGAAATCATGAGATTAAAGAAATAAGACATAAAGAGTATGAAAAATTATATAGAGAATATGAAAATTCAAGAGCAGAATACTATAATAAAAAGAATAAAAATTTTCACAAAATTGGATTATTATTAGATTTATTTAAAAATACATTAACTGAAATTGAAAAAGAAATTTCACAACATGAAAGTAAAATAAATGATCTTCAGGCATTAAGACAAATGGTTTTAAGAGATATACATAAGATTGGAA
>DATFCH010000419.1:0-2939 GCA_035253345.1 Nitrososphaeraceae archaeon | reverse complement strand
AAGTAAAATAAAGATAATGAGTTATGAAATATGATGATATTAGAAAAAAATAGTAGATACGACTGATAAATATAATATAAAAGAGAAATTTAATTCTGATGAATAAGATACCAATTTTAAGAATATAAACACACAAAATATAAAATTTTTAGTTTAAGAAGTTTTGTTTTATTTTCGGCCCAAATAACCTTATTATACTTTTTGTTTTATTTAATTTATATGAGTAATGCCAACAAAACTAAGGATAAGCCAAGAAATCCTATTCCCACAATAGATATTATCCTATCTGAAAGTTCTAATGATAATAAGATCTTGCTAATAAAACGCAAAAAAGATCCCTTCAAAGATTATTTCTCATTGCCAGGAGGATTTGTTAATGAAGGTGAGAAGGTAGAAGATGCAGTGCGAAGGGAAGCGGAAGAAGAATTATTGGTTAAAGTAGAACCAATTGATATTTTAGGTGTTTATTCTGAGCCTCATAGAGATCCAAGAGGGCATATTATGTCCATAACGTTTATAGCTAAAATTATTAATGGTGAGCCAAAAGCAGGAGACGGTGTTGCAGAATTAAAATGGTTTGAGGTTAATGATTTAAAAAATATACATCTGGGATTTGATCATTTAAAAATATTGTCCGACTATGAAAAATGGCAGAAGAATAAAGGAACATATTGGTCCTCAAAATAGGATTAGTGATAATAGATTTTGCTAAATAAATATGTATAGCATACCTTAAAACATGCAATGATACTATTTGACAACAAATTTTTGTCAAACATAGCCCACCATACCCTATCAATTGATCATAATAGTAGTACAGTTGTCGAAAACATTTAATTAATTACACTATATAATTTAATCATATCAATTTTCTATTTAATGTATATAGTTTCATTAATGAAAAAAGAAGTATTAACCTTAGGAATAACTATAATAATGAGCATATTCGCAACAGGTTATTTATCTAATCTATCAATTTCAGCATCATCATTGGATACATCTTTAGTAAATAAAGTCTTTGCTCAACAACCAGAACCAGAACAAGTATTCATTGCTCCTGGATCATCAGATCACAATAATGAAGAGGGGGGATTCACACCATCAGAAATTAGTGTATCAATATCTGAAGGAAATAATATAGTTTTATGGACAAACGATGATACAATCGAGCATACGGTAACTGCGGATGATGGATCATTTGACTCTGGGCCAATATCTCCTGGAGATAATTTTGATAGCACTTTTGATACACGTGGAGACTTTAGCTATCATTGTTCAATTCATCCCTTCATGACAGGTGTGGTTATAGTCGAATAGGAACAATATTTAATTTTTTTATTTAAAAAACTTAACCTTTCTTTTTACGTTAAATGTTAAATAGTATTTATGAAAAATATATGCAATAAGAAGAATATAATACTGATCTATTTGTTTAATGAATCGTAATTAATCATATTGAAACTACCCTTGTGTTTATTTTTGTTTATTTTTCTAATTCTACCTGTCAGATCCTTGTAAAAGAAAATTTTAGATTTGATCTTTAGCATCTCCCATTGCTATTAATTAAAATATAAATTGCTAAATTGAACCAGAACCTATCCATTGTTTTTAAATGAACTTATTTGAACTAGTAAATGTGTCAAAAACAGGTTATACACCTCCGCACCCGTATCGAAAACACCAAAGTCTACCTACTAAATTGTTACATTAATTCAAGTTAAAATTTTATAAATTAAAAATAAAATCTCGAGAATGGGTATTCTTACCTTACATAACATTCTCCAGATAACCTGTTAGGTTTATTTTATGATTACTATTTTTCTTTATTTTTATGGGTTACTTCAACTTATTATCTAGAGATATTTTAGAATAAAGATATATGTTATAATTAAATAAAAGATATAGTAAAAAATTATAAACTATTCATTATTGTATTTAATTTTTTGAGAAGATCATTAGTTTTGATAGGTTTTTGAATAAAGTATTCTTCCCCAATTTCCTCTCCAAGTTTGAGTCTCATCTTTCTAAATTCTTCATAAAATAATTCACTTGCAGTTAGGAAACAAATTTTAACTTGAGGATCTAGTTCTCTTAATTTGGTATATAATTGAAAACCGTCCATTTTTGGCATCTTTATGTCAAGAATCACAATATCATAAAAATTAGGTTTATAAGATTTTAAAGCTGTAATAGGATCATTAAATGTATCTACTTTAAATCCGAAATTTTCTAATGCATTTTCTAATGCAAAAGTTATGTCAACTTCATTATCAACCAATAAAATTTTTTGAATATTTGTTATACTATACTCACACTCTCTCTCTTCTTCAATCCGAATTAAGATTTACCTATAGGTAAAGTAAAATAAAAACTTGCTCCTTTATGGTCTGGATTATTCTCTGCCCAAATTTTCCCTCCATGTGCTTCAACAATATTTTTACAGATATAGAGACCAAGCCCTGTTCCTTCGTCAGATTTTGTAGCAAATTTGGTAAACAATCTTGGAAATATTTCTGGGTCTATTCCGGAACCGGTGTCTTTTATACTTACCATAACCAATTGATCATCAGTTATCTTTTTCATACTTATAATTATATTTCCTTCTTGCGTAAATTTAAGCGCATTATTAATTAAATTTGAAAAGACTTGAATTATTCTTGTCTTATCTGCATTAACAAAAATAGTGTCCTTAATAGGTTCATATACTATCTTAACTTCATAACCAACATTCCTTTTTTCTCTGATTATATTTTCCTTATAATCATTTACAAGATTCTCTATAACATCATTTAATTTTAATTTTTCCATATTTAGTTTTAGTATTTTACTCTCTATTTTGGTCACATCTAATATATCCTGAGTAAGTTGATATAATCGGTAAGCATTTCTAAGTATAACTTGAAGAAATTCTTCTTGTTTTTTCTTATTTTCATTTGATA
>DATFCH010000418.1:0-7607 GCA_035253345.1 Nitrososphaeraceae archaeon | reverse complement strand
TTAAAGGATAAACTACCAGTAACTTTTTATTTATAGCTTAATAACCTTAACCATGACAAATCAATCAAAAATTAAATTTGAATTTTCATTACTTGTATTAATATCAATTATTTCTTGCATATCTTTATTTAACGATGTCTGGAGTCAACAACAATCTCCTGTTATGGTTTCAACACGTGATGTTATTGATAATATAACAGGACAAGAATCCTCAGCTATAAATACAAAATTTGAGGACATTCTTTCACTTCTTGGTTTAAATGGAAACAATTGTCCTGGAGAATTGGCTATTTATATTCATGGTATCTGGGCTAGTCCACAGGAGGCAGAGGAACAAACTGAAAGAGTGTATTTATCATTACAAGATATCAATTATGACATTCCTGTTATTGGATTTAGTTGGAGCTCTAATACCGACGTTTCAGAAGAAGGATGGGATTTAGCAAAGATAATAGCCAATAAAAATGGTCCTTTATTATCTAAATTCATTAATGGATATAAAGAAATTTGTCCAAATACTGATATAAGACTTGTTGCTCATTCCTTAGGTTCCAGAGTTACATTATCTGCTTTACAAACTCTTTATGATGATGGTACATATCGCATAATTGATTCAGTTCATTTGTTAGGTGCAGCGGTTGACGATGAACAAATATCTTTAGACTCTCAAGACTGTGTCAATAATGTTCCAAGATTAGAATGCTCTGGTGAAGCTATTAATGCGACAACCAGGATATTTTTCAATTTGTACAACCCGCGAGATAATATGCTTACTAATTTCTTTAGTATTAAGGGACCATATCAAATATCAGAAAATGATGAAGCTCTTGGTGGATTTGGAAAAGAGATTGAAATAAGTTCTCCCCCTAATTACAATGAGGAAAATGTACAGTCTTATATTCCATATTATTTTAATGTAGATTATAAGGATGCAAATGGTGATGGGGATTGCGATTTACCAGTTGGACTAACCTGTCCTATATTTGTTAAAGGAGATAATCATATGGGATATATGGGTTTTAAAGACTCTAATGGAAGAATTGTAGATAGGGGAGCTATTGAAGTAGTAGTAGATAATTGGCAAGATATCCACTAGATTGCTATGTTAAATGTGTAATCTCAAAAACAATAATCATAAAGTAAATGGTGAAATCCACTAAGCCATTATTAGAATATGTCCAGATTTTGTTTAAAATTTATTAGTCTATCTAGACTCAAAGTTGAACTTAATAGACAACTTTGATATTTGAAAGTTTTATATAAATTTGAACCCATTTTATATTAATAAGTATACTTGTATCCTTACATTAGAAATAAATCTTTCTAACTAATACTTCATAAAATTATATCTATGTTAGAATTAAATAATTTATCAAACTTTTTCGGCGTCTCAAAAGTAATTATTAATTATTTTTTCTATGATTTCTAATTATAGGGTTTATCAAAAGAGGAAAATCTTTTTAATCTATATTTTTTGATTAATATTGTTAGTTGATTCTTAAATTACATTATTAAAAGCCATAGCCTACTACATAGAAACAATAGAATGCTAACAGAAGAATAGTAGTAGTAGGCTAAGACATTGAGTTTATGCCTAATTCCTTTATAGATTTTGATCGAGAATTTATTTAATGTTTGATTAACTTTGTTAATTAACACAATTTCTTAATGGTTATTAATTATTATATTTTAAATTTTTTAATGAAAAAAGTTTTGATACCAACAACCCTAGTCGCTATTTTAGCAATAGGTCTTTTAGGGATAAACAACAACATCAGCAATAATATAAACAATGCCTCTGCACAAGAAGGTGCTATTACTCCAGAAGGAATGAACAATACAATGGTTAATGGTTCTGAAATGATGAAAATGGGAATTGATGATGATAGTATGATGATGAAGTTGAATGGAACAATTAAAGTAGAATCAACTATAGCTGAAGCATTCAAATCTAAAATTACTACCGATATTATAGGAGCAATACAAGCAGCACAAGGAAGTGTCGGAGCAAATTCTTTTGTTAAGGAAGCAGAACTAACTGATGCCCATGGATATTTGGTATACAAGATAAAGGTAGTAGATGAAAACATGAAAAAATACAAAGTCATTGTAGATCCAGGTAATGGTCAAGTTTTGTTAAAGAAAGAAATCACATGGGAAGATGAACATGACAAAATGAAGTATGGTGATGAAAAAAGATATGACAAATATGGTATGGATGGTGGTGGTCATGACTACAAAGATGGATATGACGCTAAAAAGAAAATGATGATGATGAAAGACAAAAAATATTAAATAAAAACATCCATAACTAATCTAACAAATTAATAATAGATTTCAATTTTTATTTTTCTTTTCTTTTTTTTGATTTCTTAGTTATTATTAAATTCCGAGGTCGAAGAATATTATATTCTCAAATTTGACTATATTTCTATTTTATATAAAAAAGATAAAAATAAAAAAGGTTGTTGATTTTTGGATAAAAAATTATAATCCTAATTATTATACTAATAAAGAAAATTATTTATTTACTTTATTTATTTATGGTAATACTACAAGTTGTCCTGTCATAGTAGGCATGTGATAGGTATATTCGTATTGATAGATACCTTCCTTATCAGCTATAAACTTTTTTTAGTCTGTTGGTTTCCAGGTAAATCTTTTGTAATATTATATTGATTCATTAATACGAAATTATGTGGTTCCTTTGCTTCTGGATTATAATAATGAATAGTAACATTATCACCTTTTTTTGCTACCATGGTTTTTACAGAAAATGAATCAGTCGTAAGCTTGAACTTTTCTACTCCTTCAATTTCTACCGGAAAGAAATAGAATGTTTTCTGTTCTTGAGCAAAAGCATGGTTCTTTGTTGGCAATAGAAAAAGTGTACCGGATAGAATTAGAACTGCACTTAAACTGATTGAAGCAATTTTTTTAGAGTTAAACATGAGTTTAATTGAAAAATAAATATAAAAATATCGATATTTCCCGATTTTGAGATTTATATAAATAATAACAAATTAGACACCTTAAAAGAACTACTAAAAATCAGCAATATTCTATTCAATCTTTTGCGTTATTATGATAATAGATAATGAGAACCTGAATAAAATTCATAGATCTACGGCGTTAAAATAAGATTACTAAACCTCAAAAAATGGAAAATCAGTTCTGGCAATTCATCCAAAGGATCTATCCATACAAACAAACAAGTCAGTCATAGTCTGGATCAAATTCAAAGACACCCTATTGATTTAAATTCAGACTATGACAATTTTATCTTACTAATCTTACTAACATTTTCAATATATAGAACGAGAATTTTGACTATTGATAAATATATGAATATTGTTTACAGTTTAATTCGAAATCAATATGTCATATTAAAGTCATAGTCTGGACATGGAATATTGCAATTGAATTCACTCTATCATCATTTGTTCAGACTATGACAATTAAATTATATCAAATTATAATAAACAATAAAACATTATTCCTGATACCATAATCATAAGTAAATAGGCAAATATCATTTTTCCTGAGAATGTTTAATCCATCCAAAATCTCAACCAATATCTCCAGAAATTATTTTGTTCTTATAGTTAGTATAAAAAACAATATGCGTTTATCTATGTAGATTTAACTAATGAACCCACATTTCTGTCACTGTGGTTGAATGTGTTAAAGGGAACAAAATTTTCCTTTAACTTTTCACCACAAGTATATTTCTCAATTGTTAACTAAAATAACGAAATTACTTGTTTACCTGCTTAAAAAATATTATTTAATCTTCCGGAGAATGAGATTATATCCAACCTTTTCTTTATTCTCCGGTTGTTTGATCATTCTGATTAAATTTATTTTAATTCTGAATTACAAGATTAATCATTATAAATTATGTTTCATGAAAGTTTTTAATGAAAATAATTCTAGGAACAACAGCTATAATTGCTATTTTAGCAACAGGTATCCTTGGAATCAACAATGTATTTGCACAAGGAAATAATAATGATTTCATAGGTAATGACACAACCATGACCATGAATGCTACTCTTCCAACTACTATAATTTCTAATTCAACATTAGCATTTGCTCAAGAAGGTTCAATTACACCTGAAGAAGTGAATAATACAATGCAAATATTTAATGATACTTCTATGACAATGAACGCAACACTTCCAGTATCTCTTACAGGAAATAATACTGCAAAACCAATGGGTTGAATTTAACTTTTATTTTTTTGTATTGATTGGTATTATCTCTATACTATTAAAAATTCTTTCACAATCATGTTTATTTTTTGATCTATAATTTCCCAAACTTCACGTAGTTGATCAAAATCAAGTTCCTCAAATAGTTCATTATTATCAAAATTAAAATCCATATTAATAAAAAAATTTAGAGATCCAAATTAATTAAGCATATACTTAATTCGATAACATGGAAGATAAAGGATCAAAAGAGACAATAAATAATCTTGAAAATTTAAAACGTGGACTTGATCCTGATGTTGTTTTAGATTGGGCTGAAACCATAGAAAAAACTGCAAAAAAGATATGTAATGATCCACACTGTGAACGTATCAAATTTAAATATTCTGAAGAAAATGGTTTTGAATTTGTAGTATCTGATAAGGAAGCAGCAGATTGTATTATCAGAGCGATTTTAGAATATGGAAATTCACAATCAATTTTAATTCGAGATGGATCTAGAATTTTGATCGAAAAATTGGAAGAAATAAAGACAGATTTCAAATAATATATTTAAAAATATTAGACTAATATCAAAAAACTGTTAATTAAATTAGAAAGAATAATGAATTTTGTATGCCACAACAACAAACAACACTTACCAAATCAAAGGATACTAATATTACTTTACAGAAAGTATTATAAAAAAATATTTTATTTCAGATCTGAATTGTCCTTATAGTTATAGAATGATAAAAATTCAGATATTTTGATAATATTTTCTTGTCTACTTCGGTCCTAATAGATATTATGTGATCTATATTTCACCTGCTACCATTTAATAATAATAATAAAAATACTAAATTAACTGGTCAGACTTTATAGAATGGTTCAAATCCCACACATTTAAAGGATAAAAGTATTGAATCCCTGTAGGATTATTTGGCCCAATATTAATTTTATTTGATATTAATAAACATTGGATATTTATAAAAATAATTTATTGGTTGATAATAGGGACATTTATAAAAGATTTTATTTACTTTCAACATACGGCATTTTTATATTTTTTTCACTTCCACAAGGACACATTTCATTTCTTCCGATCTTTTTTTCTAGGAATTTATGATTTAATCTATCTTCCGTTTCTTCTGCTGTTGGCATTTCTCCATAAAAATCAGAAATATTCACGTCATCTTGAGAGTTAAAAAATATGTTCCTCATCTTCATAATTTGTTCCTTTATTATCCTGGTAATATTTTGAATTTCCAAATATTCTCATCATCACTGCAAAAACTAATAGAAACAAAAAAAATATAGTACAAGAAATAATAGCAAAATCATTACCGGATAACAAGTTTAGATAGCATTAGATAATTAATACACAATATTAATGGAAATAATAATTTCAATGTACTGTGGTAGGTTATGGAGAGATAATTCTAAAATTTCTTTAACATAATTTATAATTTAGGATAGATAATTATGTCATCATCTGAAAGACGAAGAGCGAAAGGAGTTAGCATATGTGGACTAGGATATCCGCTGTTTCCTATAATATTATAAACAGAAATACCATGTATTATGACAAGATAATCTGCTATTAATCTTCTATGACAACGCCATGGTACTGCTTCTGAACACATAATAGCAAGAGAATCATCACCATTTTCTATAAGTGAAAGTAATTCTTTTATACCTTCTTTAAATGATATCGTCGCCATATAATCTGCATAAGATCTAAATGACTTGTTTTTCCATGCACTATTATCATATACTAATGCTTTAGCAATTTCTTTTCGTCTTCCCCCAAGTTTTTCAATATGCTTATATTCAATATTTTTTGTTAAGAGTTCTTTGGCCATTATTTCTTTATTAAATTGGGGAAATGATTTAGAACCAGGGTACCGTCTTACATCCACTATCATGACCACATGATTCTCTTGCAAAAGACGAGTAAATTCATTCCATTGATGATTTGAATGTCCTATAGTAAATATTCGTCTCATACTATAAATTAAGTACAATGTTCGTTTTTTCTGTATTAAACATGATTATTTATTTATGGTTTATGGGTTATATCTTTGCTAGAATAGTAAAGACTGTATTCACAGTGCTAAATTATATTTAAAAATAATGTCAATCGTAACAAAGAATTTTAATATATTGTATTCCTATCGTTAGGGTTTTGTTTATAATTGTCATCCAAAAATTCTCTATTTAGAATGAACCGAAAAATAGGTCAAATTTGTTTCACATTCCACTGTGAAAGATACAAAAATGTATTGAATTACCTTGGTTCCAGAGAACAAATTGCTTAAAGGTTCATATATTTATTGACTATATCTACAACTTTACCAAGAGGTAAAGGCTTTTTTAAGATCTCTAAGTTAAATGTATTATTAATAATCTGTTCAAAGCCAGTTACAAATACCTTCTTGATATTGGAATTTATTTCATTTATTTGATTTGCTAGTTCGCATCCCGTCATTTGTGGCAATATATAGTCTATTATAGTAAATTTGAGCTGATCTGAATGTTCACTAATATAATCAATTAAAAAATATGGATTTTCAAATCCTATAACAATATACCCATTCATTTGGATAAATTCTGTAGAGATTTAACGTATCCTCATCATTATCTACTACTGCTATTTGAGGAGGAGATAAATCCATTTAGAATAACTATTTTCGAGTGGATTACATAATATTTATTGATATTCAAACGGATGTTGCCTGTTACATTTTTGTTTTGTGTACTATAATAAATAAAAAAATTTAAGAGACATGAAAGGATGGATTGTCAAGACATTCTGTATATCACTAGAATAAGCTATTGATTAGTTTACTATTTCATTTAATTAAGAATTTGTTTGTTTTATAGATATTTATGATTCTTAATTTATTATAAAGATCATATCTAAAGCAACTATGACAAAAGAGAATGAAAATGAAGAGAATCTGAAAATAATCCAACCCGGAAAAGGTAAGCATGTGAACATGTTAGGAGATATACTTTCTATTTATTTATCAAAGAATGAAACTAATGGAACTTTCAGTATATTAGATGATAAAGTATATCCTGGTGGAGGACCACCACCACATATCCAAACTAGAGAATTTGAGGCATTTTATATTCTAGAGGGAGAACTTGACTTTAATATTGATGGGAAAAAAGTCACAGCAAAAACTGGAACTGTAATAAATATTCCTCCAAACGTAGCTCATAATTTTAAAAATAATACAAACAGTGTTGTAAAAATGTTAATTATAATAGCACCTGCAGGTCTAGAAAAAATGTTTGAAGAATTTGGTAAAGAAGTATTTGGTGATGATTATGATAAAACAAATATAAAATACTCTGAACCCTCTAGTGAAGAAAAAAAGAGATTAATGGAAATCTGTAAAAAGT
>DATFCH010000417.1:0-17655 GCA_035253345.1 Nitrososphaeraceae archaeon | reverse complement strand
AACCTAAATTTTTTCATACTTAGAATAAATAAAAAATTTTAGAGTTTATTTTTTTATTTAATAGTTAAAAATTAATTTTAATTATTTTTATTAGTGACTAATAAATTTTAAATATAAAATTATTTATCTGAAATTCAGCCTTTAAAATTAATCAAATACTATTACATCTAAAGCGATTGCGTCTGCTAACAAGTCAAGATGTCTTGTTGCAACAATATATCCATTTTTTATTTCATTTTGGGCAATCCATCTATTAGAAGATGAGAACAAACGTTCTTTTTTAATTCTTTTTTCTATAGCTTGAACATCTAATTCTATTTCTTCAATTTCCTGGGTATCGTTGTGTTTAGTCATAAGTATTATTTTTCTAACTAATACTCTGTTGCCAAATCTTGTAGAATAATCACGTGCATTCTCATCAATTTCATGTAATTTTATCTTCATTTGGTATTTGTTTAAGGCATCCCTACTGGTCAAAAGCCTTTCGTCCACAAACCGATCGTAACTCAATAAAATTAATATGGTGAAATAGGTATATTAATTAAACTTATTTACAAATTGAAAATTGATAAAATATTTTATTATCAATAAATCCGCATTTATCAAATCTTACAAACTTGCCTTTAAAATTGTTTAAGTTATTTATATTGGTGTCTAACGAAAGAGATCCAATAAGTATCACTGCTTGCATATCAACCAATACCATTAATGTATTGTTGTTATTACTATTGTTATTAATTTTAGAAACTAGAATTTCTAAAATTTTTCCTTTTTTTTTGTTACAATTTTTTAAATAGAGATTACTTAAACAAATTCTACAATGATTTGCTGGTGGCCAAATATTTTTTTTACATCTTTTGCAATAAGGAAGCACAAAATTTCCTTTTCTTATGTTTTCAATAAAATTTAAAAAAATATTTTTTTTCATAAGCGGCTTTTCCATCTTCGAGCTTGTTTTAACATTTATTCTTTATTTTAATTATAAATTTATCCCAGTTACGATTTTACTAGGTTAATTTTCTAATATAAGAACAGTAGCAGATGTACCAGCAGCTGCTAAATTATGTATGATCCCTTTGTAATTGGTTGATTTTTTTGAATGTTGTATTTTGAGGTTACGCTTTCCAGACAAATGTTCAACAACGGAAACTGTCTGTGCTATCCCAGTAACTCCTATTGGATGCCCACAACCTATAATTCCTCCTCTTGGATTAATTTCTAAATGGTTTTGATTTACAAAATTTCCTCCTTCTCCCTTTTTTACTAATTCAAGGTCTTCATATCCCATTATTTCTAAAATAGAAAAAGCATCATGAATCTCCGCGACATCAATATCTGTAGCAGATGATTTAGACATCTTGTATGCTTGTCTAGCTGCTATTTTAGCAGGTCCTAATTCAAATATATCTTTTATTGAATTACTAAAACTTGCTGAATTAGTTTGTTGACCAATTCCTTTTAATAAAACTGGAACTACCTCACTACTTTTCTTAGTATTCGAAAGAACTTTAGATTTAAAAAAAGGAATTTTTTCTTCCGCTACAAGAAGTAAACTAGAACTACCTTCACAAATCGAACAACATTCGAGTAACTTTAATGGTTCTATTAATATTCTAGATTTCAAGACATCTTCAAGCGATATAGATTTATTTTTATTGTAAGCAGTGTTGTTATATTTTGCTTTGAAATAATTGTTTACTGGGACAGAACAAATTTGTTCTTCTTTAGTGCCATATTTGTCCATATGGATTTTTTTGAAAATTGAACCCCAGTAAATAGGCAATGTAAATTGACCGCGAGATAAATCACTAACCAAGATTTTTCCCAGTGTATTTGCTTTTTCAACACCAATAATTAATGCAGAATCACAAAGACCTGATGCAATATATGAAAAACCCGAGATTATTGCATTGGTTCCCGAATTGCACAAGTTATCAATTTTATGACTAATTTTTGGTTTAATGCCTAATAATTCGGCTATTATGCTTGATAAATACTGATCCGTAGAACATGATGATACTATTACCGCATCTATTAAATTTCTTGGAAATCCGGTTTGCTTTAATAATGGAATTGTGGACTCTGTCGCAAGATGACAAACATTGATTTCAGTATCCTTTCGGAATTCGCTAGTTTTACCTCCAATTATAGATACTTTTCTCACTTAAAAAGTTGAGATCAACTCCATAATTGAATTTTCTGGATCAATTCCAACTGGATTGATCTGCATGATTGGCAGAGATATTCCAAATTTAATGAATTCATTCAAAGATTTGATACATTCTTCTTTAGATCCAGAAATTGTTAAAGAATCTAACATTTTATCTGATACAAAATGATGAATATTCGTTAATCCTTTTTTTCTGTATTCTTCGGTTATATTTTGTACTTCAGTATGAAATCCACATTGTTGTAAAAAGCTACTGTAATAATTACCAACAGCTACATAAAAAGCCAAAGTCTTTTTTGCTCTAAGTCGTGCAGAATATGGGTCTTTGTCGGACACGGCTGTTATAAACGCACAACATATTTCAAATCTATCTCCTTTTCTGTATTTATCTGCTGCCAACTTGTTTTTAATATATTCTACAGTCTTTGGCAGCTCGTTTTTTGGTCTCAAATAAAGTAAAATTCCGTTAGCCATTTCACATGATAAATCGATCATCTTATTATGAACTGCAGCGGTATAAATTGGAAGACTCTCTCGAGGAGGTTTAATTAACAATTTAAAATTATTGATTTTATAATATTTACCCTTAAAATTTACTTTAGAACCTTTCAAGATTAGTCTAATACATTGGATATATTCTTTGAGTTTTTCAAGAGGATGCTCGAATTTTACTCCATGCCAATTTTCAACTAAGGCAGGAGTACTGACACCTAAACCTAATACTACTCTTTGATTTGACAAGATATCTAGAGTTGATACTCCCATTGCTACCGTTGCGGGAGTCCGTGAATGAATGCTTAATATAGCTGTACCAAGTCTAACTTTTTTTGTTACCTGTGATAAGGCACCTAAAGATACAAACGCTTCTCTGCCCCATGACTCAGGAATCCATAGTGAATCAATGTTTTCTTGTTTTTCAATTTGTTTTGCAAACTTTAGAATCTGATCAATTGATAGTAGTGTTCCAATATTATAACCTATTTTAAAAGGTTTATTCATATCATGTTAGATGATTTAAGTTCCTTGGCTGCTTCGTCTATATCTTTATGAGAATCTATGGATCTCCAAAAATTTTCTTTGAATTTTATACCTTTTAATTTTCCATCTTGAGCCATAGAAGGTAAAGCAGTTACTTCTATGTTCCCATTATCAGGAAGATAATCAAAAACATCCTTTGTAAAATAATATACACCTGCATTTATCCATTTATCTGGAATTTCTGGTTTTTCTTCAAAACCAATTACATTTGAATCATTGTCAATGTTGACTACTCCATATGGACTCCTCAATGGTACAAGTGCAATACTCGAAATATTATTGCCAGATAATTGATGGGGATCAATATTTGTTAAAATATCCCCATTTGTCATGAAGAATCCATCTTCTATTGAAGAATTTAAAAGACTAGAAGTATTCTTTAATGCTCCACCTGTTCCTAGTGGGTTATCTTCTACAACATATCCTAAATTAATGCCAAATTTGCTTCCACTACCAAGATAATCAATAATATTTTCTTTAAGATACCCTACACAAATAATTATTTCTTTAATAGTATGTTTTTTAAACCATTTAATTTGCCATTCTAATATAGGTACATTCAAAACTTCAATCATAGGTTTAGGGCGATCATTTGTTAAAGGTTTTAATCTTTTACCTAAACCACCTGCAAGTATTACAGCTTTCATCAGAATAGGATCACTCTAGATCTTATAAAGATTACCGTATTAATTCTACTCATAATTTTTATGTAAATAAATTTGAATTAATTTAGTAGAAATATAGTATTATTTTGTTATTTATTTGTCTAAAAAAAATAACAAATTATCCACATCATAAAAAAAAATAAACGCCGCTGATCAGACTTGAACTGATGACCCACTGGTTAACAGCCAGCTAAGCTCTAAAGTGATTAACACTTTAAATTTGCTCTACCATGCTGAGCTACAGCGGCATTCAACTATCATTTTTCTAATCAGAATAAAAATGTTTTCTTGATAATGAATTGTATATTTAAATAAACAATAGCTAGTTGAGAAGAGAAAATAGACTACATTATCATTCATAGAATTCAGAAAAAAATAAACGAAATGATTAAAAATAATGTCCTTTGTTAAGATAAACCTTCTGTTTTTGAGAATAAATATACCCCATCTAAAAAGACTCTCTGGTCTTTATTTTTTATTTTTGTAGATTTTTCAATATTTGTGGCAGTCTGTGAAACATCCTCTAAGCTAGGACCTTTCACAACAACATCTTCACCATTTACTGTCACTTGTGTATCACCAACGATTTTTGATATTCTAGATGATCTTTCTCCAAAGTAATTCTCTACTATTACTTTTTTATCTTTGACTTTGACCGAAATCGGAAAATGAGAAAAGATTATCTTTAATTTATAAGTGAAGCCTAATTCTACTCCTTTTATCATACTTGAGATAATACTTTTTACAGTATTAATTAAAGCAAGATCCTTGCGTCTATTCCCAGGCGGATATATCATTATCTTATTCTCTTCGAAAACGAGTTTAATAGGAATTTTAGTAAAATCCTTTTTTATTTTTCCATTTTTACCCTCAACGATTATGAAATTCCCGTCTTTAGTCAATTTTACACTACCTGGAATTTCAACTTCTCCAAATTTATTATTGTTATTATCAGTAGACATAACCTATGAGAACCCCTCCTAATCCTTGGCTTTGTGCTTCATGGTGTGACATTATACCTTTACTTGTAGATACTAACAATATTCCCAAGTTATAAGCAGGTAAAAATTGGCGTTCCCAATTTAAATATTCATCCTTTTTAACACCAAATCTTGGCGTTATAATTCCACATTTATTTATTTTAGCCAATAACTGAATTCTAAATTTTCCCATTCTGTTATCATCAATTTGCTCAAATTCTCCTATAAAACGATATTTTTGCATGACTCGAAGAATTTCACTTGCAAATTTTGAGGTAGGTAATACTAAACATTCCTTTTTTCTTCTAACTTCATTATTATAAAGAGTATTAAATAAATTGGAAACAATATTTAATGCAGGCATTCTAACCTAACTCCAAAATTCTATTTTTTATTATTAGTCTATCCATATCTAATTCTTCTCCACGAATCTTGATTATTTTTTTAATCGTAATATATTTTTTATTCATATTTTTTAAATCCTATATTATTTGCGATATCTCTAAAACATTGTCTGCAAAGATTTATGTCATATTTTTGAATTAACCCATTATATGCTCCACATCTTTTACACCATCTTGTCCCCTTGCCGTGCGGAACTTCTTTTCTTCCGGTCTCTAAATATTCTCGTGGTTTAGGCATTATATTACTTCAACTCCAAAATTTGTTTTGAAATAGTCTATAGATTCTTCTTGTGTAATTCTATGTGTTTTCCCAATCTTATCTGGATTCTTTTTTCTTGAAATACGATAACCTGGTCTTTTTAATGATATACATACGTCCATTCCAAATATACCTATATCTGGATTATATTTTATTCCAGGAATATCTATATGTTCCTTAATTCCAATTGATAGGTTTCCATTATTGTCGAGGGATGATTTTTTAATTGAATTGGATTTAGCTAAAAATATTCTTTTCAAAAAATTATTTGCATTCTCGTTTCTTAAAGTTACCATTGCTCCAATTGGTTCTCCTTTGTGGATACCAAAATCTCTAACCGATTTTTTAGCTCCTCGTGGACTAGGTTTTTGACCAGTTAATTCCTCCAAAGCCATTTTGGCTCTTTCAAATGGATCACCCGATTTTCCGACACCAATATTTATTACAATTTTTTCAATATTTATTTTTTTCATGCTTTGATTTAAAGAGGTATTTATTTCAGACATTTTATTAACTAACCTTTAGTTTAGGATTTTCATCACTACTTCCACTAATTACCATAATATCATCCATTGGAATTTCTAATACTCTCGATTCGACAAGAATAGCAGCTCGTTTAGGAAGCGAAAATGTTCCTTCTTTAATTTCCTCAATTTTCCCAATTTTTCCTGCATTTTCTCCCCTTGTCAAGATTACAAGACAATTTGTTTCTAATTTCAAATGGTCTACTATTTCTAGTTCTGGAAGCTTAATTAGACACGTATCACCAACTGAGTATATATTATCGGATAGAATAGTTTTACCATCGTGAAAACCATATTGAATTTTATTCCCTTTGACAATATTTTTTGTTCTTATCTTTACAAGTTTTAATCCTTTTTCTTCTTCGCTAATTTCTAGCGGATATAGTAAAAGGGAATTTTTAGGAACAAACCGAAAGAATTGACGTGCAGGAATAAGTTCAATGGTATCCATTAATCCAACTGGAAAATTAAGATTATACCTAATTACATTATCTACTCTGACTTTACCTTCATCAATAATTTTTTTTGCTTCATGCATAGTTTTTGCAACCTTAATTGCATCACGTAAAATAGTACCGATAGGATATGCATACTTCTGGGCGTGAGTTCCAGGATGAATCCTTTGAATAAAACGACCATCTTTTCTATTTATATCCCAGAAAGTTGGAGCTAATTGTCTTTTTACAGTTGTTCTGCCTCCTTTTTTCGCCATTTCTTATTCGACCTCGAATTGTAAATTTACATACAATTTAATTTCTAACATCATGATGATCATTTCTCTCCTTTATTATCGTCACTACGTTTTGGTCTTATTATCCGTTTTGGTTGCTTTTTTACTACATTCTTTAAATTTAATTTTCTATTTCTTTTTGGTTTCGCCGATTTTGTACTTTGACTACCTTTTTTTTCTGTTGTCACAGTTTTTATCTTTCGGATAATATTTCCTCTTTCTTTGTCTTGTAAGTTTAGAGATGTAATCATAACATTGGAAGAGTGGATCTGCACTTTTACCTTACCTCCTTTTGATGCTTCTCTTTGAATACCTTCAATTAAGAGAGAAGAATTGCGTGTTTTAACTTTTTCTACTTTACCCTCGACGTTTTTATATTCTCCTCTAAGTACCTTTACAGTATCTCCCTTAATTACACGAGCATTTCGCTTGTGGTATTCATTTCTCAATGTTTCCGTAAGGGGTGAACGAATATTTTTATCAATTTGATGTTTGGGTATATTAAGATTAATATATTTTTTTACCATAGTTAATCGCCATTTTTTAAACTATCAACGGTGCCAAATTTGCAATTCTTGGCCACTTTTCTGCTGCTTCTGCAGCAACTGGTCCTTTAATATCGGTTCCTTTTATTTCACCTTCTGGAGTAACTAGTACTGCAGCATTATCCTCAAAAGTTACTCTGAGGCCACTTAATCGTCTAATGGGATATTTTTGTCTTATAATTACTGCGCCAAAAATTTGTTTTCTTAATGATGCGGGACCTTTTTTAACCGTTACAGTTACAAGGTCGCCCACTGCAGCAGAAGGCATTCTTGAGTGACGACCTTTATATTTAGTAACTTGGGCAATCCTTAAGATTTTTGCACCTGTATTATCAGCACAAACAAGTTCTGTCGTAACGGGCAAAGCTCTTGTAATATAAGGACGAAATTCTGATGCGCCTTTAGCAGAAACCGCTCTTGATTTAGACGCCATCTTTATTATCTCCTTCCACTACTACAAAAGATATCGTTTTTGATAATGGTTTGCATTCTGCAATTTTTACCTTATCTCCCTCGCTTACAGAAATACAATCTGGAAGAAAAGCATGAACCTTTGATTTACTTCTTTCATATCTTTTGTATTTTTTAACTAATCGATTATATTGTCTAGAAACAACGACCATTTTTGAAGATTTATTACTTTCTACAGTTCCAATATATAATCTCCCTCGAACAGATAAGCTTCCATGAAATGGACATGATTCATCTTCACATGATTTTTTTGGTAATGACACCATAATACCTATATTCCTCGCCATACTCTATCTCATCTCTTTATCTTTAAAATTCTATCTTCAGGTCTGCCAATTAATTGAATACCATTAATAAAAGCAGGATTGCTATGAAGATAAATAATACATGTGAGTATAATATTTTTTGCAATTTTTTTAATTCCTTTGATTGTGTTTATCACAAGAAGATTTTTTGTTTCAAAAACAATTAAACCTGTCAAATTAACTAGGCTTGACTGGGTTGATTGACAAATTTTTATTTTTAATCCAATCAATTCATGGAACAAAATATTTTCTAACGATTGCATATATTCAAACCTTTGTTCCTATTTTTCTCTCATTAATGAGAGTATGAATTCTAGCAATATCCCTTCTGACCCATCGTATACTTGAACTTTCTTTTTTTAATGTACCTTTTGCACCTTCTGATCTTAACTTAGATAAATCTGCCTTTAGTTCTAATAATTTATCCTCTAGATCCTGATCATTCAGTTCTCGAAGAGTTGATAATTTTATTCTACTCATTTAGTATTTGCACCTTCTCCTTTTTGTTTAAAGTTATCTTGTTTAGACGATTTATCTTTTATATCTTTTGGTTTGAAATTTTGCTTTTGATTATATCTTCTTCCATTTTGATTATTTTTATCTGTATTATTTTTTTTCTCCGTACCAGTATTAGATTTTGGAACAGGTTTTTCTTCAGTCATCACATGAATTTGTTCTTTATCGTTTTCTTGATTTGAGGATAAATCAGTATCAACAACATTTTCATTTTTTGGCTCAATAAATTCAAACTCATTCTGCATTTCACTTCTCAAAGCAATTCTTAACTGGATTCCCATCAAACCCATTTTAGTTAATACATCTGTTATACCTAATTTCACTATTTTATCTGCGACATTTCCACTTTTAGGAATTATACCTACAGAATGTTTTTCGAAGTGGGCTCTTTCGCTCCTTAATTTCCCAGCTATTGTTACTTCAACACCCATCGCTCCAGCTCCCATAACTGTATTTAAAGTCCACATTGCTGCTCTTCTAAAAGCAGTACCTCGTTCAATAAGTTGAGCGATTCGATTAGCCATAATTTTAGGATTTAATTCAGGAACTTCAATTTCCATAACAGAAACTTGAGGATTATTTAATCCAAATTTTTGTTCTAATTTAGATGTAAGATCCTTAATGCCAGAACCTTTTCTGCCTATCACTAGACCTGGACGAGTTACGTATAAAGTTATTCTAGTTCCAATAGGTGTCTTTTGAATATCAACACCACCGTACCCAGTTTCCCTTAATGACTGTTTAAGAAATTCATCAAGTTCCATATTTTTATAATTATTAGACATTACATTTTTGGCCGCATTCATTCAGATATAACACCCTCCTGTGCGACCATCTCTACATGGACCAATGTATCAAATTTGGGGCTTGCTCTTCCCATTGCCCGTGGAGTAAACCTCTTTAATCGAGTACCTTTATGGACAACAATATTTATAATTTTTAATCTATCTAAATCCATTCCTTTATACTCTGCATTACTCTCCAGATTATCCAGGAGTTTTAAAAATTCCCGGGATGCTTTCGAAGGATATCTGCCGGCACTAAATCCATCGCGAATATTGGAGCGATGGGCAACTTCATTATTAAATCTTCTAAAGGGAACAGCTATCTCTTTTCGTAAAACTGACTCAAGATAATCTCTTGCTTTCTCTATAGAAAGATTCTTTATTGCTAAAGAAATCTCACGAGCGTGTTTATGGGATATATCTTTTTCTCGTAAAGCAGATCGTACCTGTCTACTTTTATCAAATTTTTTATAAGCATAAAAATAATGTGGCATAATCAATCACTTCAAAGGAACATACAAACTTGACCTAGAAGATCCAACTCCAGGTGAGCCATGTTGAACTCTTTTATTTGTAATAGCATATTCTCCTAAATAATGACCAACCATTTCAGGTTTGACTGTAACTTCATAAAATTCTTTACCGTTATGCACGCTAATCGAGAGACCTATCATATCTGGCAATATAATCATATCTCTTACATGAGTTTTTAATTTATTATGTAAATTTCCTTTGAGTGCTAATTTGATCTCTTCTCTTAATTTCCTTTTCTGTCCATTCATGTATTTTCCAACCCTTTTATTTAACGACCTTCTTTGTCTCGCATTTAGTAAAGGTAAAAGTGCCTCTATCGATATTGATTTTAATTGATCTTGATTATAACCTCTAAATCGAAATTCTCTAACCAATACGAATTACCTCCAATGGCTTATTTTTAAATCTAACTAGAAAAATTTTTTTTGGCATATCAAACTAAACCAAGTTTTGTGGCCAAATCTCGAGCAGAATTTAAATCTTTGAACTTCGCGAATGCCTTTTTTCCATCTATAGTCCTTGCAGTATTTACTTCAACTATTTCAGCTTCATAAAGGTCATTTAATTCCTTTTTTATAGCATTTTTATCTGCCATCTCGTCGACGATAAATGTTAATTTTTGTTCTTTTTCTATTAAATTAAATGATTTTTCAGTCATGTATGGTTCAATAATTAATGGTCTTCCACCAAAAGAAGTTGATTTTACTTTCTTTTGTTTATTACGTTTGGTTGTTTTCATAGTTTGTAATTTCTTTTTCATTCTTTATTCACCTCTAAATTGATATTGGAATTTGATTTTAAATTTTCCAACTCTTTTATTGCATTTTCTGAAAAAATAGTTAGTCTTGCAGGTTTAGAACCTGGTGCTAAGTCTAATACACTAACAGATTTTACACTTTTTACTCCAACTCCTGGAAGAGAATTATCTAGCTTATTGATTTCAGCATCATTACTAACAATTATTAAGACACTTAATGCTGATCTTCTATTTGTACCTTTTTTATGGACAGATTTAATTCGATTAACATAAGTTCGTTGTAAATCTTCTGCAAATCCCAATTTAATAAGAATACTTTTTAGTTCCTTAGATTTAATTACTGATTCAATTTTATTAGAAACGATTATTGGAAATTCTATATTTTCATTCAATTTATGACCACGTTTTCTGATCAAATCTATGTTAGTAGTTGCTGCAATAGCAGAGCAAAAAGCTAAAAATTTTTCTTTTTTATTAATTTTTTTATATGTGTTTTTCCATGAAACAGGTGGATGAGCTAGTCTTCCATGCACTACACCTGCTACGCCAGCAGCTTGACCTGCTCTTGGAAATCCTTCTCCTTTTGCTCTAGCCAATCTTGCTATTCCTAATCCAGTATTTCGAGATTCAGCACTGACCATCTGTCCTGCTGCAGGATATCTTCCTTGTTTTTGAAATGAATAGGAATTAATATTATTGTAAGCTTTTTGAATGACGTCGGGACGGTAAGGTGTTTTGAAGACAGGAGGCAGATTGATTTTATTTTGATTACTACCATCGATCTCTAAAATTTTTATTTCGCTCATTTCGCAATTACCTCTATAATTTTAGGTTCCAAAGTTTTTTTAACAGGATTTCTTATTGGACTTCTCATTTTAACTAATCTTTTTGGTACACCGGGAACAGAACCTCTTACTACAATATAATCAGTATTGATCAATCCAAAATGCTTAAAACCTCCTGGTGGATTTATTGAAATTTTTGTAGCTGCCGATTGGGCAGAACCTGTCTTAGATGACATCATCAATATTCTTTTATTATATTCAGTTCTTTGATGGAATCCTCTTTGTCCCTGTCTTGCAACAGAGTACATTACAACAGCAGGTGAGATAGGACCTAATGTTCCTACAGCTCTGACACTTTTTCGAGATTTATGTTGTTTTCTTTTTACACCAAATCGTGTGATTGGACCCTCAATTCCTTTACCACGTGTAATTCCAGATACATCAATAAATTGGCCGTTTTGAAAAACATCGGTTATTTTAATTTCCTTCCCTAAAATATCTTTAATATATTGGTATTTAGCTTGAATATCTTTTCCTGACACTCCTATTTCAAAAACAAATGGTTTTTTTTGCGACAGATTTGCTTTTTTAGGAGAAACAGATACAATAGCAAAAATAGAAGAAATTGAATCAAAAGATGATTCTATAATTTCCAAAGATTTTTCATTATATTTCGTCTTAAATTTTCTTTCTAATTCCTTAGGCAGATCTTTGGAATAACAATCAATAAATGCTCTCTCACCATAAACACTTTTTTTATAACATCTTATTCCGATTATATTAATAGGTGGTGTTACGATTACAGTTGAAGGATTATCAAGTTGTTTGCCAAAATTAGGAGTTTTCTCTTTATCATCTATTGTCATGATTTGAATTTGACCAGCTTTGAATCCTGCAAAACCGACAAGAGAACTATTTTGCGAATTTTCTGGCCAATTTCTTACCTTAGCTTCAAGACTCTTAGCTCTTATTCTAGGATAAAACGCTAGACTTCCTCTTCTTGGAGCACTATACTTTCTATGACCCATTGATACAGCAAAAAAAAATTCCGATCCCCTTAATAAGTCTATAACTTTTAATATTGAGGATTACAGCGATTAAATTCTTAATTACAAATCGTATCCGAACAATAAAAAATTGGACTAAAAAATATTATTTTTGCAATATATGGTTGAAAATTGCTAATGTTCCTAAAATTGCTTCTTCTAATCTTATGGTTTCTGTTTGTTGATTCGGAAAGAGATTTAGATACATAGAATTTTGTTGAGTTTGGTAATTGGGATATATTTTGTCAATTCCTTTACTAGGAGACCCAAAAACGATTAATAAAATATTAAATTTTTTAATAATCTCTTTAAATTGAGAATCTAGATTATAGAAAGATCTTCCTTTTCTTGATGTAAAAATTACTAAAGTTTTTGGTTCGAGATTTTTAAAATAAGAATCTAATGAATTAACATTCGAGATCTCATAACCTAAAAACTCTTTTTCCATATCATATTCAGTAGCCCTAACAGCCTTTATTTCTGGATAGTGATCAATAAATTTTATTACCAGTTTTTGCCCCTCTACTCCTTCCCCTATAAATGGTATAGGCAAGTCTAAACCAACATCTATATAAAATTTATACTTATTTTTAGCGTAGTTAAGAAGAAATTTTCTTGTATTAGTATTATTGTCGGATTTTAAATTGTTAAGAGAATTTCTGTGATATAAACAACCTATTCTAAGATCTCCTGGCTTTATATCTTTCAAATTAATTTTTTTTTTATGTTGTGGTGCTCTTATAGGTGGAAGGAGACCAATATTTGTTAATGCTGGATTTAATGGAAAAATCAACTTCCTAAGATATTGAGGAGTATTGAGAAAGTCAAGAATTAATTTCATTAAATTTTGATCTGCTTTTGTATTTTTTGTAAAAGTCGGATCTTTATATAGAAGAATTTTATTTACGCCAAAAATAGAAAAAGATCTAGCAAATCTTCCAATTTTTATAGTTTTTTCCCTTAGATTTTTCTCATCTGATAATGATGAATCAGGAATCGCTACAAAAAGTTGAAGTTTTTTATTCATTCATTCACTAGTTGATTAATGATGCCGGGAAGATAATTGTTAGCTCCAAAAAAAACATTTCTTAAAATACCTCGTCTGTCAACCAATATTGCAGATGGAGTACCTTGTAGTTGATATTCATCAAAAGTTAAAGCAGAGAATTTTTTATTTTTTAGATAATATTTTACTCTTTCATATAAAATTTTTTTATCATTTGAAGTAAAAGAGTTATAATTAGGAATATTAGATTTTATAAATTCATTTATGTTTTTATCCGAAAAATTATGGTTATTCTCCTTTAAGATGTCCATTCCGACAGGAAATGGAAATTTATAATTTAATTTATTTCCATTGACTAATTGTCCATACTGTCCAAGTGCATTCAATGTTTCCCCAATAACCTGTCCTGTTGTTAATAATAATTTTAAATTATCCAGGGTATTTTTATCATAATCTTCAAATGCTGTTGCCAAACCTAAAACTACAACATCATCTCGACTATAATTTTTATAAATTTCGATTGCTTTTGGAATTGCATACATAAAACAACCAGGGCAATTTACTTGAAATACCTCTACTAGTACAACTTTTCCAATATTTTTATCTAAGTTGGTAGGTAAACCCTGAACCCATTCTGAGACATAAATATTTGGTGCCTTAGTTCCAATTTGTACAGTCAATTTAACGTAATAGACAACAAAATCAATAAATTATTTAAACGGTTTTCTCTTTTGAGTTTGTAGGATTATCTTTTGCCATCTTTGCAAATCCATCAATTTCATCATCAGTTACTTTTCTCATTATTTTATTTGTATTTTCGATAAAAGACATTTTGATATGAGATATTCCAGTTTTCTCCTCGCTTACTAAATAGATAGATTCTAAAGCTAATTTTCCTGCTTCTTCTAACGAAACATCATTTTTATAGTGTTTTTCCAAAAATTCATTTACTTGATCACTTCCTTGACCTATTGCTATTGCATCATAACCTATGAACGTTCCACTAGGATCAGTTAAAAATAATTCTCCTCCTGTATTATCTACTCCTGCTATGATTAATGCAACACCAAAGGGTCTAACACCTGCATACTGGGTCAATTGCTGTGACATATCTGCTATATTTTTTGCAACTATTTCTACATCTACTGGTTCATCATAAATTAATTTATTGCTTTGAGCAAAAAAACGTGCGTGATCAACTTGAGCTCGTGCATCCGGAATATATCCTGCTGCTGCCACACCTATGTGATCATCTATTTGAAATATCTTTTGAGTAACATCTGAAATTTGTAATTTCCTAGTTTTTTCTTCTACTGCCAAGAGTACTCCGTCTTTACATTTAATTCCTAAAGCTAGAGTCCCTCTTCTTACAGTCTCAATTGCATACTCAACCTGATATAATCTTCCATCAGGAGAAAATACTGTTATAGCTCTATCATAACCTGCTGCTGCTGGTAACAATTCGATATTACTACTTTGTTGTGTTTAATTTAAATTTACCTTAGGATAGCAATCCTTAATGATATACGATGAAGTCGAATTTTATGGTCATCGAAATGTGCTTTCTACTCATCCCCGAACCATAGAGGTAACTAAAGATGATTATCTTACACCTGATGGGAATTGCATTATAGGTATTAAGGCTAATAAAGCCTGTAATAGTTTAAATCCTAAATTACAAAAAATGCTAATTAGAGATAATATTCCCATAAACTTCCAAATCATTGTTGAGGATGAGGTCTTTTCAATAAACGGATATGGAAATAGCAAATTCACTTTGAAAAATTCCCATGACATTGTGATTAGAACTAGCGCCTATGTATGTTCACGAACTGCATCTATATTATGTGATAAGGCATCCATCCATATTCCACGAAATATAGTATCAAAATTACAGAATCCAAACACAAAAGGAATTTTAAAGATTTCAGTGAATGATTTTTAATTTAGATTTTATTAAATTTATTCCCGGTAATTTTTTCGTATGCATATACATATCGGTTCAAAATTTCTTCGATCATTGATGAAGGTAACATGGGAGGTTCTGGTTTTTTATTGTATTTATTTTCATCAAATATTTTCTCCTTGAAACCAATTTTAATAAGCCAATCACGTAATATTTGTTTATCATAGCTTTCCTGAATCTGACCTTCCTGATAATTTTCTTTCTTCCAAATTCTAAATTCATCTGGACCAAGAGAGTCTCCTAAAATTATTTCACCTTTTCTATTAAAACCAAATTCGAATTTTACATCTGCAATGATAAAACCTGCTTTCTGGAATATGGTACTCATTTCTTCATATAATCTAATTGATTTAGCTTTGATATAATCGAAATCGTGTTCTGAAATAATATGAGATGAAATAATTGTGTTTTTGGAGATGGGAGTATCATGTTCAAATGATTTTGTGGTAGGATCAAACAATGGTTCTGGTAATTTACAAGCTAGTCTTGGATGAAATTTGTCGGTTAGATTTACGGAAGGAGAATGTGTGTCAATTTGATTATTGTTATATCGATCAACAAGGCTGCCATAAAAATAACCTCTTACAACACATTCTATTGGTATCATCGATAATTTTTCAACAATCATCTTGTTATTATCCAACATTTTTATCATATGATTATTAATATTGAGATTATCAAACCAGAATTTTGCAAATTTACAAAGTAATTCCCCCTTCCTTGGAATCTCTTGATGCATTGAAATATCAAATGCAGAAATTCTATTCGAAAAAACAAATAATAGTGTATTCTCATTATTATATTCATAGATATCCTTAACTTTTCCTTTATGTAATAATTTCATATCTGTTAATTATCATAAAAAAATATATTTTTATAATTATCTAAAAGAAAAAGTTAAGAAATAAATGATTTTTTATAGTAAAAAAAATATATTTTCCGATATAGAAATAGCTTCCAAATTCAATTCATATTTTTTTAGTCTAAATCAAATCTTGATCATAGCATATACTACCGGAATTCTATGGTTAAGACGCAATCCACTTTCCTTAGTCTTTTCTGCAATAACTCCTTTCTCATTGTTATTTGTTCTATTTATTATTAGTAATGGCGCTTATACTCAATTTGCTCTGAGTGGAAGTTTAGTGATGGCATTGGTAGGATATGGATTAGCATTAGGTCAAGACATAACATACTATAAAACAGAATATAAAATTCAGGATATGTTTGTAGCCTCGCCAGTATCATCACTAACGTATATGATAGGTTTAGCTCTCTCAGAAATTCTATTTGGATTACCTGCTCTAGTAATATTGTTATTTTTAGTATTTTACCTTGGAGTATCTCTAGTGTATATTCCATTATTTTTATTCATAGTAATAATCATTTGGATTTCAACTTCAAGCATGGGGTTCTTTTTATCTTCACATATGTTGAATATGAAAAATGCAACCCAAATTATATCATTTGTGAATATTTTTCTAGCCATTCTACCTCCAGTATTTTATTCAGTTTCAAAGCTTCCGGAAATGTTTCAGATTATTTCCTACATTGTACCTACTACTCATGCTTCCTTGATGATCCAATATGCCATGGGTTTTGATATTCCTGATAATTGGTCAATATCTATTGGAGTAGCGGTACAATTAATTTATGCAATAGCATTTTTATGCCTTGCAAAAACTCGTGCCATTTGGAGAGAAGCATAAAATCCTTAAAATTAATAGGTCATGGTGGGATTTGGACCCACGACCTAAGGTTTACAAAACCTTCGCTCTGGCCAGGCTGAGCTACATGACCATTTACTTTACGATTTTTTCATTATTACTATAATTAATTCTTTACCAATAATTAAAAAATTTTTAAGTAACTATAAATTTACAAAACATTGTTAGCATTGAAAGAATTTACAGTAATGGTTACTATTGAAAATAAATCTTTTATAAATGACCCTGAAGGAGAAACAATATATCGTGATTTGATTTTAAAGAATAATTATAATAAAATTAAATCTGTTAGAACAGCAAAGTTATTAAGGTTTATCATTACTGCTAATAATTCAATGGAGGCAGAATCCGATATAAAAAAAATGTGTGACGATTTGCGAATATTTAATCCATTAGTGAGTGACTGCCAAGTGAACATAATATCTGAAAACTAGGAAACAAA
>DATFCH010000416.1:0-2839 GCA_035253345.1 Nitrososphaeraceae archaeon | reverse complement strand
AATACTTAGTTTACCACATATGATTCCTAGTTTAGGACATTTCTTTCCAATGGTAATGATGGAATATACAAATTACATACTTTTGGCATTAGCAACTCCAATTCAATTCTGGATTGGATGGCGATTTTATAGAGGATTTTGTGATGGAATCAAAGCTAAAGCATCCAACATGGATACATTAATAGCTATAGGAACTACCGCTGCATATGTATATAGTACAATTGTGACTATTGTTCCTGGATACTTTCCATTTACTGCCGTATATTTTGAGACAGCTGCAATAATAATTACATTAATTCTAATAGGAAGATTGCTTGAAACAAAAACCAAAGAAAAAGCTTCAGATGCTGTAAGAAAATTACTTGACCTAAAGCCAAGGACTGCTAGAGTACTAAGACTTGTAATAAATGAAGGAAATAACAAGAAAGAGGTAAGCAATATTAAAAATAATAATAACATACATAAAAAATTCATAAAAATTGATTCTAGATTAAAATCAATCACAAAAACGTATAAGGAAATAGAAATTCCAGTTGAACAAATAGTAGAAGGCGATTTACTGGTTATTCGACCAGGTGAGAGAGTTCCGACAGATGGTTTAGTATTTGAAGGAAATTCATCTGTAGATGAATCGGCTATAACAGGTGAAAGTATTCCCATAGATAAGACAAAAGGAGATGAAGTAATAGGAGCTACAATTAACAAGAATGGTCTTCTCAAAGTCAGAGCGACAAAGGTAGGACAAGATACAGTACTTTCCCAAATAATTACCTTAGTAGAAGAAGCAAAAACGGGAAAGGCAAAATTAGAAAAAATGGTTGACCAAGTTGCAAAATATTTTGTTCCATCTATTGTAATAATAGCAATAGGGGTATTTTTGGGATGGTACCTTATAGGTGATGCAGGTTTGACATATTCAATTCTTGCATTTGTCTCTGTAATGATAATTGCTTGTCCTTGTGCATTAGGTATTGCTACTCCTGCTGCTCTCATGATGGGAGCTGGTAAAGGTGCTGAGAATGGAATATTGTATAAAGGAGGAGAACATATAGAAATAGCAAATAAAGTTAATACTATTGTTTTTGATAAAACTGGTACATTAACTGTAGGAAAACCATCGGTAACTGATTTAGTAGCCTTAACAGAGGAAATTGGAGAACAAGAATTACTAAGACTTGCAGCAATAGCAGAATCTGGTTCAGAACATCCTTTAGCACAGGCAGTAATTAGAAACGTTAGAGAAAATGGTATTCCAACAATTACTAACCCTGATTCATTTGAAGCTATTTCAGGAAACGGTCTGAAGGCTACATATTCCAATCATACAATTCTGATTGGCAATAGAAAGATGATGGAAGATAATCAGATTGCAGTTACCGAAAATGTAAATACCAAACTTACTGCATTTGAAATAGAAGGTAAAACTGCAGTTTTAGTTGCTATAGATAATACTCTTTCAGGTATTATAGCAATAGCTGATACGATAAAAGCAAATGCCAAAGAGGTAGTTAAAACTTTGAAAACCAAAGGAATTGAAATAATAATCCTTACGGGAGATAATGAAAGAACTGCAAATGCAGTAGCATCCCAAATTGGTATTGACAGAGTAATAGCAGAGGTTCTTCCACAACAAAAGGAAGAAGTAATAGCAAAACTGAAAACAAAAGAAGGTAGAGTCGTTGCTATGATTGGTGATGGTATTAATGATGCTCCAGCATTGGCAAGGTCAGATATAGGAATTGCGATAGGTTCCGGAACTGATGTTGCAAAAGAGACAGGCGGAATCATACTAATAAAAGATGATTTAAGGGATGTTGTAACTGCACTAGATTTAGGTAAAAAAACAGTATCAAAGATAAAACAAAATTTGTTCTGGGCATTTGCATATAATACGGGTTTAATACCTATAGCAGCTGGCGCATTAGTACCTGTATTCGGACTAGGCGTATTTGGTTGGCTACCAATACTTGCAGGATTGGCAATGGCTATGAGCTCGGTAACTGTTGTAACAAACTCTTTACTGCTTGGTAAATACAAACCAAAAAATAAAATAGCATAACCAGTATCAACTCATTTTTTTAAAAATTGTTAGGAATGGTTACAAATCTTCTCCTACGTATTCATTTTAGATTTATAAAGAAATAATAATTGTTAGTAGTGAATTTTTGTAATATTGAAAAAGACTGGTTAATCTTTGTAATACTGATAAATCATTAAATAATAACATAAAATAAAAAAATTGTAAAGAAGTTGCTGTTGTTTAATATTCATACTAAGATATAGAGAAAAAAATCCCAATCCTTATATTCTCGTTATCTCAATTAAATAAAATAGTAAATTTTATTTTAACAATATGAAAAATCTTCTTTATTTGTTAAATAGTTTAATGTAGTACATATAATCTATAATGGAAAAAAATAGCAACACTAGAGGAATATTTGTTGTTATATTATCATCATTATTTATAATAGGATTGTCATCTATGCCATATTTATCAGATTCAATAATTTTTGGAGTACAAGATGACAATCAAAAAAAGTTTTTTTCTATTTTGTCGGGTGAAAAAGAAGTTCCTCCCGTTCAAACTGATGCATCTGGAATAGCATGGTTTGAACCTAAGCAAGATAGTGTGTGGTTTCAACTGAATGTAAAGAATTTACAGGGAATAACAAATGCTCACATACATATAGGAAAACAAGGTGAAAATGGACCTCCCCCAGTTCAATTATATCATAGTGACACTCCAACTATTCTTATAGATGGCAAATTATTCAGTGGAACTCTTTATACAAATAAAGATACTTTTGTAGCAAAAATGACAGATAAACAGCTATCTGAT
>DATFCH010000415.1:0-22799 GCA_035253345.1 Nitrososphaeraceae archaeon | reverse complement strand
TTAATATTATTTTTTTATAAGAAAAATAAAAGTGAATGTTATAGAGGAAACTTTAAATTTAATGTTTTCATCCCTAGTCTAATGTCTAAAAGTATAACAATAGCCTCAATGGTTATAAGCATATTTTTATTAACGCTTCTGACAATTGGCTTACAAATTAATGAATCCCATCTATTTGCCCAAGAAAGTGAAATAGAAACCGTCAATGCTACCAGTGGAGCTATCACTAATGCTTCCCAAACAGACGAAGCTTCAACAAGTGACAGCCAAGCGAGTGCAACCACCAATAGCGTTGAAACAAATGATACTCAGACAGGAAATGCTACAGCTGCAACTACACAGGCCAATGCAACTAAGGAAAAGCCTGACGCTGCTACGATTCCTATCGGTAAATCATTTTCCCAACAAGGTACAATAACATCTATTCAAGATCCACTTCCAGGACATGAAGCTCACCAATTGGCATTAATTCTTCCTCCAAGAGACGATAAAGCAATCTATCAAGGGACATTGACTTATACTGCAAGTAAACCCACTGAGGTTGTAATACTACAGAATTATGCGAATGATACAAATGTTGATAATACCTATTATGGAAGTGTCGCAAACGCTCCTTTAGGAGATGGTTTAGTGGCAATTAGTCTATTAACTCCTGAATATGGTGGCCCAATTGTTTCTGCCTCTATTCCATTCGCTGGTAATGCATTAGCATTACATAATATAGAAGGAGAACCATTCGTTGCTACTTATACGGTTAGCGGAGATGTATCTGAAGCTCAAACCTATAACTCAATTACTCCACCTCCAGTAGCTGAAACTGCCCAAGCGCCTGGAACATCGGGATCCGGTTCTGATGGTGATGGCGGAGACGACAAAAAAGGTGATGGCGGAGACGACAACAACGATGATGGCGGAAACGACAACAACGATGATGGCGAAAAATAAAACGAAGAGCCATTTCATATTTTTTTCTTAAATTAATCAAATTTTTTTATGTTTTTGATTATATGGATCTAATGTTTGATGAAATTAAAATACATAAACAGAAAAAAAAATCTAAAGTATCGATAAAAAAAAGGTTTAAATTTTATTAAATTTGTTAAATCTATTTGTTTTTACTTTACTCTGTAAAATATAGCAAGCCACCAGCATTAACTATTTTTGATATAATTTCTGGAAAAGGTTTGATTTTGTACTTTTCATTAGTCGTTAAATTGAAAATTGAATTATTATCTATATCGATTTCTAATTGGTCATTATCAGAAATTTTTTTAAGCAGATCAGATTCAATTTCAATTGGTAATAGATATCCACCGTCAACTGCGTTTCTATAGAAAATCCTTGCAAAGGATGGAGAAAGAATTGCCCGTATACCTACTTCATGCAGAGCGATTGGAGCATGTTCCCTACTCGATCCACAACCAAAATTTTTTCCAGTCAATAAAAAATCGCCTTGATTAATTTTATCTGAAAAATTAGGATCGATACCTTCCATAGCATGCTTACCTAATTCTTTATGATCATGAATTTTTAAATAAGGTCCAGGAATTATAACATCTGTATCAATATTATCTCTCTCGTATTTGTGAATTTTTCCTTTTAACTTGTCCATTACAGTTCATTCCTTGGATCGGTTATTTTCCCATTAATTGCTGCAGCAGCTACCACCAGAGGAGATGCCAAATATGTCTGAGATTCAACATGCCCCATTCTACCGGGAAAATTTCTATTTGTAGTACTTATACATATTTCATCCTTGGCTAGGACACCCATATGAGCGCCACAACAAGCACCACAAGTCGGTGGACCTACAACTGCACCTGATTCCATAAATATATTAACCAAACCTTCTTTAATGGCTTTTAAATATATAGATTGAGCGGCAGGTAAAACTTCTGTTCTTATTTTGACTTTTTTTCCTTCAAGTATTTTTGCGGCCATCCTTAAATCTTCTAATTTAGCGCCGGTACAGGAGCCGATATAGGCTTTGTTAATCTCTTTTCCCTCTATATCTCCAACAGCACAAATGTTTTCTGGAGAAAATGGTTTAGCTATAATCGGCTCTAATCTGTTGATATCGTAGGAAATAGTATCAAGATATTCTGCATCTTGATCGCTTTTTATTGGTAAATATGAATCATCTGTACGTTTACTTAGGTATTCGAATGTAATGTCATCTGGTTCAATAATTCCATTTTTTGCTCCTGCCTCAGTAGTCATATTTGTCAGTGTCAATCTTTCTTCCATCGGCATCTTATCTATGATCTCACCAGCAAATTGCATCGTTTTATAATTTGCTCCATCAGTTCCAATATCACCTATTATTTTTAATATGATATCTTTAGCCATGATATAATCTGGCTTGTCTCCATGTAAAAGAAAAAGAATCGTTTCCGGTACTTTGAACCATATTTTTCCGTACATTAAAACGTATGCAATGTCAGTGTGACCTAATCCAACCGCGACAGATCCAATTGCTCCAGTTGTATTAGTATGAGAATCTCCACCAACATAAACCTCACCAGGTAAGATCAACCCTTCCTCATGAGAGAGAGTATGACAAATACCATATTGGCCTAAACCATACTTGTAATGTTTTTTTATATTATATTGTTTAGACCATTCAGTCAATAAAGAAATATTATTAGCAGATATCCTATCAGATGCAGGAACAAAATGATCCTCACTTATCCATACTCGATTAGGATCCCAAATTTTATTTAAAATTTTACCTTTCTTTTGCCATTCTGAAAAAACCTTAATCACACCAGGCCCAGAAACATCATGCATCATAACTTTATCGATATTTGCAATTACTACATCATTAGGACTCACCCTATCTTTGTTAGATGCCCTTGCCAGAATCTTTTCGGTAATAGTCATTCCCATTTCTATTTCTCAATTAAATTTTGTAAATTCGCGAATAAAAACTTTAAAACACTAATAATGAGATGATTAATAAATAAATCTTGATAACTTTATCGCCGATCAGTATTAAAACTCAACGAACAAGGTTTGATCTTTTTGATACAATAATATCTTCAAAATTTAAATTTATCGATAAGGATATTTTAGTATTATCAAGTAAATTTGTTTCTATGAGTGAAGGATCTTTGGTAGATCTCAGGGAGATTAAACCAAGTGATAAATCAATAAAAATTGCCAAGAAATATCGAATGGATCCTTCTTTCGTTGAAGCAATAATTAGAGAATCAGATGTTATTTTCGGAGGTTTGCCAGGATTCTTATTGACAGTAAGTAGAGGAATATTGGCACCAAACGCTGGGATTGATAAATCGAATGTACCTTCTGATAAAATTATTTTTCTTCCTATCGACCCTTTCTTATCAGCAGAAAATTTAAGGCTAGAATTTTTAACAAGACTAGGAATAAAGGTTGGAATAATTATAACAGATAGTAGATTAATGCCTACAAGAATTGGAACCACTGGAGTAGCTATTGGTTGTTCTGGAATAGAACCTGTAGAAGATCAAAGAGGAAATAAAGATTTGTTTGGGCATATTCTTAAATATACTCTAAAGGCTACAGCTGATTCCTTGGCTTCAATGGGAACTTTTGTAATGGGAGAAAGCAATGAATCAATTCCCGTTGTTGTTATTAGGGGTTTAAATATTTCCTTTACAGATAGAAGACTTTCTTGGAAAGATTTAGCTATCGATTTTGAGACGGATCTCTATTTTCGCAGTATGCAAACATCTAATCGCCTGATATAAAGAACATCAATTTCATAGCATTTTAATATAACTCTGATCTCAAAAATTTCAATAACTACATGTCTGAGTTCCTTACAAGATATCCAAAAAAAATGAATTTTTTAAAAGGATTGCAGGAGTCTATTAAATCTGAAGATATACAATTTGATCATCTTAGCCTATTAGTAAAGATAACAAAAGATGAAATTATCAAAGCTCTTATTTTGGAAGGATTTACTAAAGTAAAATTTGAAAATAAGAAACCAGGACAGATAGGTCACGGCTTTACAAAAAAGCTAAAAAAACCATGGGAAATTCATATCAGATTACTTGATATGCATCAAGGATTAATTGCAATCCAAGGTGAAGTTGAAATTTCAAGGAGATATATTCAACATATTCGTTCTGTACGTGCTCCGGTTATATACGAAATTGAATCTATTTTGAAAAAGCATAGGATTGAATATAAGATCTGGAATGATAAAGTTAGAGATTATATTACAAATATCTTAGAAAACCACCAAATAATACTCAATTCTCCAAAATTACCAGCTATGCCATGGATATTAATGATTATCTGTGGTACCATGATTGGTTCGTTACATGGATTAAAACTCTTTGGAATTTTTTAATCAAAGAAATTCTTTTATGAGCTTTTTAGTTTACTAATATCAAGTAAAGAATGGGAATTCCAGAAAAAATCAAAGAAATAGAAGACGAAATACACAAGACACAAATAAATAAGGCTACTGAATTCCATATTGGACTTTTAAAGGCAAAGATCGCAAAACTAAAACGGGAATTAGAAGATAATAGACATGGAAAGACTGTTTCACGTGGCAAAGGCAGTTCTGGATATGACGTTAGAAAAGAAGGAGATGCCACGATTGTATTAATTGGATTTCCAAGTGTTGGGAAATCAACATTATTGAATTCATTAACTAATGCTAATTCAAAAATAGCTTCTTATCAATTTACGACGCTTACAGCAATTCCAGGAATGATGGAATATAGAGGAGCTAAAATACAAGTAATTGATTTACCGGGAATAATTAAGGGTGCAGCGTCTGGTAAAGGTATGGGTAAGAAAGTTCTTTCAGTTGCGAGAAATGCGGATTTAGTCCTAATAGTTGTCGATGTTTTTCAACCTAATCATTTTTCAATATTGGTAAACGAATTATCAGAAATAGGTATAAAAGTCAATAAAAAACCACCTAATATTCATATTCATAAAACTGAGAAAGGTGGAATTGCAATAACATTAGATCCAAATTTGCAGATTTCGGAATCGATGATTAGAGAAATGTGTAGAATTTATGGAATTCATAATGGAAGAATCACGATAAGAGATCCAAATATACAGGTTGATGATCTTATTGATGTACTGGCCGGAAACAGGGTATATCCACCTTCTATAATAGTGTTAAATAAAATAGATTTGATAGAAAAAAAAGCTTTGAATGCAATCATTCCTTTTCTAGGCAAGAACGTTGTCCCTGTTTCAGCACATTCGGATTTAAATATTGATTTACTAAAGGATTCTATTTTTAATAGACTAGAATTCATTCGAATATACATGCGACCAAAAGGTCAAGAAACTGACTACAAAGAGCCACTAATAGTACGAAAAGATACTAAAGTTAAAGATATTTGTGCAAAACTTCATCGTACAATGTTACGTGATTTCCGCTTTGCATTAGTTTGGGGGAATAGCGTGAAATTTGAAGGACAAAAAGTAGGCTTAGATCATGTTTTGTCTGACCAAGATGTTTTAACAATAATCAAAAAGGTAAATGCTTTGTAGGAAAATATCGATTATATTTTAGTTAAACCGATGATCCCTTTCCCTCAATTTTGTCGTGTTCATCGTTTCTTTTTCTGAAATTTGTATAAATAAGTATTCCAACTATTCCGGCTATAATTATATAGTTAACAGGCGGATTAAGATATTTCAATACCAATCCAATTTTTGGTACTACATAGGCTACTGTACCGATATAGTCTTTTTCTCTTATTGGAAAATCAGTCCCAGGTATAATACCATCGTTTGCATCACCTTTAGTTACTATGATTTTTTCACCGAATCTATCGCCAATATCAATAATTCTGTGAACAATCACTCTATCTCCACCCTCTGGCCTATTAAATACAATAATGTCGCCAATTTTTAAACTGTCAAAGGTATTTCCATCTTTTACTATAAGGATATCTCCTACGTTTAAAACTGGAATCATACTTCCACTAGAAACAACATAAAAGGGATTATCTACGTTGAAGACTACTTTGACCGCAAACCAAATTAAAACTACTCCAATTACTATTATCGCAATATCTTTTATTAGGCTAAATTTTTTGTCCTTTTTTTCTAGCAACTCAAATTATTTTCAAATTATTTGTTACATAAACTTTTAGATTAAAAGTTATATAGGCAGCTCAGTCAAATGCCTTCATTACATATTAAATTCAAGATTAACTCTGATTCTTCATAGCTGCTTATGTTAATAATAATTACTGGATTATTTAATATGATAGTCTATAGCCTTATTTGCGATTGCATCTACAAATGCATTTTGATTCCTAGGTATGTATTTATAAGAAATAGTTTTAAATTTTTTTTCTAAATTATTTATCTCTCTAAATAAAATTTTTATTTCTTTTTTTCTCATTCTGTTTTTTAATTTCCGTTGATGAATTATATTCATGCAATCTGTAAGAATACTGACTTCGTCACTCAGGTTTTGTGCTAATTGTAGTGCTCTTTTCAGCGCTAAATATTCAGAAAAAAGATTAGAACGAATTCCAATAAATTCACCATAATTTAAAATTAAATTTTTATTTTTACAGATTAAAATTCCTATGCCAGATGGGCCGGGATTTCCTCTTGATGCCCCATCAATGTTAATGATAAGCAATATTATTAATTTGAGAAATGGGTTTATGTTTTTTTAGATCTATTGAAAATGGTCAAGTGTTATTCAAAATATGGTTAGTTCATTTAATGAAAATTGTTTACCACCAACAATTTTTTGTTCGATTTTCTCTTTTTTGTTTTCATCAATATTAATAATATTATAGAAATTCTAAAAAAATCCTCTAAATCTAACTGAGGTCGCAGCACCTGCCTATGTTATTTAAAGATCTTAAATTCCAAATCCACGGTCTATGTTTATGTCCAAATAGGATAAGATCAACTGAAGATTGTAAACACGATTGAACACTATCTCTCGCGTCATATATGATAACTTTGTCAGTTCCTGTGTCTGGTATACTTATGAAGTGATGATGCTTTATCATTAGCCTACCTTTTCTCTGACTTTAGTCTAAGTTGTTTCCATCCATTGATTCTTTCTTTGTCCTACATCTCCTTCATCACGATGAAGTCTTGCTGTACTTAAGGTTAGAATAATAGGATTATTTATTTCGTGAATCGTAATTTAAAAGGGAAAAAATTTTTTAAATAATAATTAGCTAGTATGCTTTTAAAAGTATTTCCTGGAATTATTATTTTATTTCGCCAATTTAATTTATCTATTTAATAATAAGCTTACTCAAATTGAACTAACAGTCCCTCGTCTGTAAGGTACCTTTAATTATAATGTATTCAGGTTTTATCTTGGAATGGATTTCACTAATATCCCAAAGATATAATGTCTGAAGAACACGCCAACCTGAATATCGGAAAGCTGAACTATTTTCAGTCTCTTCATTCCCTTATTTACGATATTATTTCAAACATAATTTCAACTTAAAAAAATTAATGTATTACAAAATTTTCATTTTGACAAGCATAGAAAGACTCTAATAATGAAATTTTGAGTTTATTTATGGATGCCAAAACGCCGATTTAAACCAACTAAACCTACAAAAAAGATAGGAAAAAAACAATTACTATTACCACCAGTAATGATCGGTGTTGCTACCCTGGCAGGTATAATAATTATGCAATTTGCTCCTCCTCCAGAAGTATTAGGTATCTGTTTAAAGGCTCATAATGTTGAGACTTTCAATATCTATCCTATTATTCAAATTTTCGAGAATGGCAAACAAAAGTTCTTACCTGAAGGTGTAGGTAAAGAATTAAAAGATGGCAAAGAATGTTTACATATAATTCATACTGATGAAATGGGAGACAGAGCCCATATTGAATATATCAGACCAATACGGCTTTCTATTAATGAATTTATGCAGTTATATTCTGTAGATAACAAGACTATAACTGTAATCAATAATGAAACGGGAGAACAACAAAAAGAAATCCTTACTTTGGAGAACTATAATATTCAATATTCTTACTATTCAGAGAATAATGAATTTACAAAGGTCTCTGATTTAAAATTAATGCCACCGTTTTCCAAAGATATGGTCGTACGAATCGATTTACGATCCAAATAATATATAAATAGAAATGCTTCAGTGAAAATTTGATTATTTTTGATGCAAAAAAAAGCTGTTGTTATAAAAGGAGATGGAACTGGACCTGAACTAGTAAAGGGTATGATGGACGTTTTGGAGGCGTGTAATAGCTCTATAGAACTTATAACTGTTGAAGCGGGCTCAGAATTTTGGCAAAAAAACAAAACCAATTCATATATTACTGATGAAGTTTGGAAATTGCTATCAGAAAGTGACGCCTGTTTCAAAGGTCCGACTACAACCGTTCCAGACCCAACCGCTCCTAGAAGCGTAGCAGTTAGTATTAGACAAAAATTTGAATTGTACGCAAATATAAGACCAATAAAAACATATCAAACATCTAATAAAAATCTCGATTTTGTTTGTGTAAGAGAGTCAACTGAAGGATTGTATGCTGGGATTGAATTTAAAACAAGTGATGATTCTGCCATAGCTATTCGAAAAATAACACGAAAAGGTTGTGAAAGAGTAACCAAGAAAGCCTTCGAATTATGTAATGATTTAAAATTTAAGAAAATCTTTGTGATAACTAAAAGAAACATATTAAAAGAAACTGATGGAATATTTATTTCTGCAGTAGAAAAATATAAAAAAGATTTTCCTGATATAGAAACTGAAGAATATTATATAGACAATGTAACCCAACAAATAGTTAAAAATCCTGAACGCTTTAATAAAAGTATACTTTTAAGTACAAATTTATTTATGGATATTATTTCAGAGTGTGCATCTGGACATGTAGGTTCTATTGGAAATGTCTATTCTGGAAATTATGGTGATAAATATGCGATGTTTGAACCAGCTCATGGAAGTGCTCCAAAATATGCTGGCCAAAATAAGGTAAATCCTGTAGCTACCATTTGTTCAAGTGCATGGATGGTCGAATTTTTAGGTGAAAAAGATATATCAAAAGCTATTTTTAAGGCTACTGAGGATGTTATAAATGAAAATAAATACGTGACATATGATTTAGGAGGCACTTCATCTCTTTCCCAAATGACAGAACAAATTTCTCAAAGAGCATCAAGATTACTTAAAAAATAAAATAACTTCAAATATATTTTCAGATACGTACTTTATTATCTATTTAATAGATAATTCATAAACATATAACATTTCAAAAAATAATTTTTTTTGATTGATAATTTTTTTTTGAATTTTTCTTTCATATAATAAGTTATCTAGTTTGGATATATCAGCCAATGATGAGACAATAAAAATAATAGATCCATTTCTTTTAAGTTTTGGTATTGCAGATTCAAGAAAATGGACAGTTTTTTCAATACCGGTTTTCCCTCCGTGAATAGCTACATCATGAAATGAATCGTTTGGTAAATATGGAGGATTACTAACAATTAGATCAAATTTAATATTTATTGCTGTAGTTATATCACAACATATCAGATTAATTTTTGGATTTATATTTTTTTTACAGTATATTAAAGATTGAAAATCTATGTCAGTTGCTATTACTTTTTTAAAATTTCTAGATAGAAAATTTGAAACAAATCCGGCACCAGTTCCTATTTCTAGTGCAGAATTTCCAAAATAATTTCTGATAGAATCTATCAATAAAAAAGTATCTGTATTAGGTTTATACAATTTTTTGATTTATTGTTTCAAATCATTTGTGAAATTTCAATGATTTTATCTGGTTCAATATCTTTTATTTTAAACTCAATCATATCTATATTCGTTTGAAGGAGTTTGTTTAATTTACTTATATTTTTATTTTTAAAAGAAAATAATAAATTAATCTTCGAAATGTTATTCTTTGAAAGAATCTTATTTTTATGTGTTAATTTTATTACTTGTGAATCTATTTTTGGTTTTGGATAAAAACACGTATTATTTACCTTGAATAAAGGTTCAATCTCAAAACAATATTGAATTATGGCCGAGATTGCTCTATATTTTTTATCCCCAGGCTTAGACTGTAATTTTTGGCTAAATTCATCTTGAACCATTATGATACCACGATTGAATTTTTTAGTTGCTAACCACGATAACGTTTCTTTACTTTTAGAATAAGGAATGTTAGACACAAAAACATCAAATTCTAAATAATCTTCATAGTGTAAAATATCTTTATTTATAATTTCTAAATTAGGAAATTTTGAACTTAAAAATTTTATTCTGTTGTATAAATTTGAGTCGATTTCAAATGACTTTACACGGTGAGCGTTTGCACATAAAAAAGGAGTAAGTTTGCCTCTGCCAGTTCCCATTTCACAAACATTTTCAAAGGATTTGATTTCTGCAGAGTCTATTATTTTTTTAGTAATATTTGAATCTAATAGGAAATTCTGTCCAAAATTCCTCGTCCAATTCATTTTCTTACAAAAAGATTCATTCTTGTCTCTCCAGAAATTTCTTCGACAATTCTTTTTGTAATTAGCTTCTGTAGATCTTTAATACCTACACGTTCTTGAATGTCATTAAAACTTTCAAATTTTTTCTTCTCTCGTTCTGTTATTATACTTTTCATGTATATTTTACCAATTCCTGGAATCAATTCTAATCCATGAATACGTGGTGTAATGGGTTGAGCATTATTAAAATAATTCACAAATCTTTTTTCTTTAATATCTACTATTTTTTCTATCGCTATTGGGATTTCATTTCTTGCAGATGGTGAGAGATCATTATAGTTTAATCTTCCTAAAACGCTTATTATCTTGGTTCTTCCTTCCCTTCCAATGTAAACACGTTCTCCAATCTCAAAGTTTTGAGATGGATCACCTAATAATTCTAATAAAGTTAATCTTTCTTCTCCGATAGCTTGAATTATTATTCCTTCTCTTTTTTTGACGGTTGAGGATTTACCCCTTATTATGAATTCTATAACGTGGGCATATTCTTCATATTTTCGATTATGATGAAAGCTACCGAATGCATTTCCTTTACTATCTTGATAATGATCCGGTAGTGACATTATGATATATTATTCCCAGAGGTTTTAATTATCTTTTTTATCTCGATTTATAATATCTAAAATTCTATTCAATGTATCTGTTAGGATCAACTTTTTCCATCCAAAAGTAAAAGCTCTTAATTCTTCAACAGATGTAGGCATTGAATTAGCAATTTCTACAGCTTCCTCTTCCTTTAAATCACAGGTTCTTACTAGTTCATCAATTATTGTTCTAGAATTTTCAGCAGACAATTTTGCAAATTTTGATACATAATCAAAGGTCCATCTTTGAATTTGGTCCATTTCCTCGGTTTCTACTTTTGCTAAAATCTCTTTTACTTCAGGCAGAGATATTACTTCTTTTTTTAAAGTTTCCATGACTAATTCTCTATTTCTGAGAATCTAATTGCTTAATGTGTTGTCGTTTGGTATGTAAAATCTTTTCTTTATTACCGAGAGTAACTGATAACTTGATAATTCTTTTTCCTATTTCTTTAATAATTCCTATCTTCCCCTGATATCTTCTATGGGGCATGGTATTATGTTCACTCGGATCAATATTAACAATAACTTTATCTCCTATTTTATAATCTATTAATAAGTATGATATTCCTCTAAGTATATTACTCTTGGTTAATACTGATCGGGATTTTCTCTTACTTCCATGTGATTTTGGCATAATATATTTAAATTTACTCCTTAATTTAACATTAACTGACCTAAACAGGGTCCGTAACTCCTTCTTCTCCTAACGAAAATAATGCTTCAATTTCCGCATGGTATGGACTATCTACTATTCGTGCAATTCTATTTTTACCTGCTTTCTTCAAATATATCCTATATGTACTTGAATGAGCTATAATATTTCCTCCAGCTGGTTTGAAAGGATCTCCGAAAATTGTGTCAGGAACAGCTTGAATTTGATTCGTTAGAATAGTTGCTATTTGATAAGTTTCAGAAATTCTTAGTAATATATGCATCAATTTGTTGATTTTCTGTTGTCTTTCTGATAAAGTACCTCTTCCAAGATATTCTGCACGATAATGGGATATAGCTGAATCTAAAATCAATAGTTTGATATTTTTACTCTCAATAATGTTACCAATTTCTTGAATAATTAATTCCTGATGTGCACTGTTAAATGCTTTTGCGACAATAATATTTTCTAATACCTTAATATAATCCATATTTCTTAATTTAGAGATAGAAACTATTCGTTCTGGCCTGAACGTATTTTCAGTATCAATATAAATTACTCCTCCTTCTAAACCGCCTTCTGACCTTCTTTTTTGAACTGTTACTGATGAAGTATGACAAACTTGGGTTTTTCCAGAGCCAAATTCACCATATATCTCGGTAATTGCATTTACTTCAAATCCCCCTCCTAATAATTCATCAAAATTTTTTGAACCTGTTGAAATTCTTTCTATGTGTTTTCTTTTATTATAAAGCTCTGTTGCAGGAATGAAGCTTCTTTGAATCACATTGTTTTCTTCTAGTTTTATTCTTGCCTTATTGCATAGATCGAGGGATTTTTCCATGGTCATCCCTGTAACCTCTGAAACATCATGGGCCCCTCTTATTAATAATTCCTTTAAAGATTTAATTCCAGCTTCAATTAAATGAATTTTAGTTGCTGGTCCAATATCCTCCAGAACATCAAGCTCTGAATATCCGTCATTACTCTCTATATCTTCCAATTGAGATCATTTTAAATTGTATATTTCATTAATGAATTAAATAATTTTTTGCTAAATGAAAATAATTTTCATCTATTTTTGTTGAAATAATTTAAATAATGTTTATCAACAATCTTTCATATTACGTGAAATTATAATTGATAGTCGATCTAAACCTCACTGGAAAACATATTATTGTAATAGGAGGAGGAGTGGAAGGTAGCAGAAAGGTTCGGGGTCTTTTAGGTCAGAATTGTAAAATTACTGTTGTTAGTGAAAGATTGAATTCATATCTTGAAGAATTATCTAATAATAAGAAAATAGAGATAATTAAAATGAAGATTAAGGACAGTAGTATTTTGGATAGATATGATGATATTTTCTTAGTATTAGCTGCTACAGATGACAAAGAACTAAATAGAAAAATTGTAGAAAAAGGTCGTTATAAAAAAGCCTTTGTTTATGCAGCGGATGATCCTCCTGTAAGTGACTTTTCATACGCCTCAATAATAAATATTGAAGAAGTCATGCAAGTTGCTATTTCAACTTATGGAAAAAGTCCTATTATGGCTAGAAAATTAAGAATAAAAGCAGAACGTATTTTAAGAAGAACAATTAAGCATTCAGATATAGAAAATACCAAACTTCAAGAATTTGCTAGAAATGCAGCTAGACCAAGAATTAAAACAGTAACGGAACGTAAGCGATATCTTTATTCATTAATAAATAATAAAAATATTCAAACTTTAATTAATGAGAATAAAATAGAAGAGGCAAAGGTTGCAGCTATCGAAGTATTGAATCAATGGGGCAATCCAACAAAATGACATTAGTTAATAAATCACTCGATTTATTTAATTTACGAATAACTTATAAAGAGGCTCCGATTCATCTCCTTGAAAAATTTACTTTTAAAGATATTAATACTACGTATGAAGCATTGCTCGAGCCATTGCAATTAAAAGAATGTCTAATTTTACAAACATGCAATCGTGTAGAAATTTTTGCTGTAGCGGATGAAGAATTGGATTTGCAAAAAATTTTAGACTATTGGTGTAAACATTCTAATCTAACAGCAGAAGAATTCTCTAAAATTGTAGAGATTGTTCATGGTGAGGAGGTTATTCAACATATTCTAAAATTAGTTTCAGGTTTAGATTCTTTGGTAATTGGAGAAGATCAAATACTTGGACAAGTAAGGAGATCCTTTGAATTTGCTCGAGCCAATAATTATCTTGGATCATTTCTTTCATTAATTTTTGAAAAATCCATAAAAGTAGGTAGTAAAGTAAGATCCTTGACAGGAATTAATAAAGGAAGTGTTTCTGTTGGATCGGTAGCGGTCAATCTAGCTGAACAATTCCTAGATCGATTAGATGATAAAAAAGTATTGCTTATCGGATCTGGAGAAGGAGCAAGTCTTATTGCCAAAGCACTAAAACGTCGTAATATTTCTTTTCTGAATACTAGCAGGACTTTTGAACGAGCTAAATCATTTGCTGAGTCTTTAACTGGTACGCCTATTTTGTTCGAGGAAGCTTTAACATCCCTTTCATCTATGGATATCATTTTTGTAAGTACAACAGCACCGTATTATCTCTTAACTTATGAAAGAATAAAGCAGACAATGAAAACGAAATCTTCATCTTTATTAATATTTGATTTATCAAATCCAAGGACAGTTGAGGACTCTATTTCACAAATTGAAAATGTCTATCTATTTAATTTAGATCAAATTGGAGAGATCGTTCAAAAAAATATCCAATATAGAAGAGAAGAAATTCAATCTGCAGAAGAGATAATTCAAGATGAAATGAAAAATATGAATATGATATTAAAACGGAAAAAAGCAGATCCAGTTGTAATTTCGGTATTTCGTAATGTTGACAAAATAAGAGAAAGAGAATTGAATAAAGCACTTTCTATTCTAGGTCCCATGATAGGACCGAAGGAAAGTAAAATCATAGAACAATTTTCTCATGCTCTATTAGAAGGGATTATATCGACTCCCATGAATAATCTTCGCAGACAGATTCAAAATGGTAGCGGCGATGAAGAACATGAACTCATGCGTATAGCTGCTAAACTTTTTAACTATGAAAATGAATCAGCTATCTGATAATTCTTCTATACCTAACAAACCTTATTTCCCAAAAATTCGTTTACGAAGATTAAGAAAAAATAAAGCAATTAGAGATATTCTGCAAGAAACCCATATTTCGACTAATGACCTTATTTATCCCTTATTTATAGAGGAGGGATTGAAAAGCCCAAGAAAGATAATATCAATGCCTGATATACAAAGAATCCCGGTTTCAAAAGTTACTAATGTTGTTTCAGAAATTTCGAAATTAGGAATTAAAGGTGTTATAATTTTCGGAATTCCTTTAAACAAAGATAGCAATGCTACTTCAGCTTTTGATGAAAAAGGCATAGTGCAAAGATCTATTGAAATGATTAAAAAAAATTTTGATGATAAAATAGTTATCCTCTCCGATGTCTGTATGTGTCAGTATACAACTACTGGACATTGCGGAATAGTCAAATCTAAAAAAATTGATAATGATTCGAGTATTGAAATTCTGGCTAAAATTGCCGAAAGCCATGCAGCAGCAGGATCTGATATAGTAGCTCCATCAGCAATGATGGATGGTCAAGTATTTGCAATTCGAGAAAAATTAGATGATGCAGGGTTTAAAGATACTTCTGTTATGGCATACTCTTCAAAAATGGCCTCTCCATTGTATTCGCCATTCCGGGATCTTGCTGATTCTTCGCCCTTATTTGGAGATAGACGAACTTATCAAATGCCATTTACTAATACGAGTGAAGCTATGAGGGAAATAGAATTAGATATTAATGAAGGGGCCGATATGATAATGATAAAACCTGCTCTTCCTTACCTCGACCTAATTTGTAAAGCAAGAGAAAATTTTAAACTCCCTATTTGTGCATATAATGTTTCAGGAGAATATGCTTTAATAAAAGCTGCTGCAGAAAAGGGATGGATAAATGAGAAAGAGGTAATGGTAGAATTTCTTTCATCGATTAAAAGAGCAGGTGCTGATATTATTATTACATATCACGCCAAGGAAATGGCGAAGCAATTGGTAGAAAAATAAGATTCTTATTAATAGATTGTTATACTAACATACTTGACATTTGAAAACTCAGAATCGTTATTCCTTAGAGCAATCAAAGTAATTCCAGGTGGAGTTAACAGTCCTGTACGATTCTTTAAACCTTATCCTTTTTTTGTTACATCTGGTTCAGGAAGCAAAATAATTTCCACTGATCACCAAACATATATCGATTATTGTATGGGTTATGGCTCTTTGATCTTTGGTCATTCTTATCCGCCACTTATAGATTCTATTAAGAATCAACTTGATAACGGAAACCTTTTTTGTATACCTTCTGAAAAAGAAATTTACCTTGCTGAGTTATTGGTAACAATAATTCCTTCTGCCGAAAAAGTGAGACTAGTAAACACTGGTGCAGAAGCTACAATGAATGCCATAAGATTATCAAGGGCATTTACCAAACGAAAAAAAATTATTAAATTTACTGGAGGATATCATGGGGCATATGATTATGTATTGGTGAAGGCAGGATCCAGCGCCGCAAGTATTCCTTCAACAGAAGGATCATTAAATGAAATCTCAAAAGAAACACTAGTAGTGGACTATAATAATATTGAGGCCTTAGAAAACACAGTCCAAAAAGAAGCTGATGATATTAGTTGTGTAATAATTGAACCTGTATTGGCTAACTATGGTCTTGTACTTCCAGAAAAAAATTTTCTAAATGAAGTTCGACGAATTACAAAGGATAATGGAATTATACTTATATTTGATGAAGTAATAACAGGATTTAGACTTTCTTTAGGTGGCTGTGGTGCTTTTTTTGGGATTACTCCTGATATATCCACTTTCTCAAAATCAATTGGAAACGGATTTCCAATAGCTGCTATTTGTGGTAAACATGAGATAATGGATCAACTAAGCCCGCTTGGCAATGTTTACCAAGCAAGTACTTATGCCGGAAATCCAATTTCTGTTACTGCTGCAATCACAAATATAGAAAATTTAATTAAAAATGAAAATAAGGTATATCCGAAGATTAACCGCCTATGCGACACTTTAGTAATGGGAATTAAAGATCATGTAAAAGACTTTGATTTTCATTTTACCATGAATTCCATTGGATCACTTTTTCAAATCTTTTTTACTTCTTCTCCTGTTACTACTATAGCTAATGTCTTGAAATCTGATCAAAAACTTTTTGAAAAATTATTTTGGGATTTACTTAAACAAAAAATTTTCATTCCACCTTCACAATACGAAACTTGTTTTATTTCTTACTCTCATACTGAAGAAGATATCGAAAAAACTATTGAGTGTTATTCTGAATCTTTAAACTCAATTACTAAACAGAAATGACTAAAATATTACGTGTAGGAACAAGAGGAAGTAAGTTAGCATTAGCACAGACAAAATTAGTAATAGATTCGCTTGCTCAATTGAATTATCCTTATGAATTTAAAATTGTTAGTATAACAACAAAGGGCGATATGGATAGTGGCAAACCTCTCTTTTATCTTGATAGAAAAGGTATTTTTGAAAAAGAAATAAATGAATCTGTTGTCAATGGTGATGTTGATTTTGCTATTCATAGTCTAAAAGATCTTCCCGCAGTCATACATCCCGATCTTACGATAGCATCTATTCCAAAGAGAGAATCTGTAAATGATGTTTTAATTAGTAAAGAGAAAAAACGTTTTGATCAAATTCCATATGGTTCAACAATAGGAACTAGTAGTTTAAGAAGAGCAGTTCAAATCATCTCTTTACGAAATGATTTAAAAGTTCTTCCTATAAGAGGAAATATTGATACTAGAATAGAAAAGACGCTAAAAGGAAATTATGATGCAATAGTTCTTGCTGAAGCAGGATTAAAAAGGTTAGGAAAAGAAAAATATATCAGTGAAAAATTTAAGATAAATCAATTTCTTCCTGCTCCAGGACAAGGAGCTCTTGCAATAGTATGTAAGAAATCCAATAGAAACCTCCTTGAATTTTTACAAAAAATTGAACATACTCCTTCTAGAATCTCCATCAACGCTGAGAGATCGTTTATTTCCAAAATTGAAGGAGGATGTAGATTTCCTATAGCAGCGTATGCTAATTTAGCCGAAAAAAGTTCTAAAATAAATTTTTATGCAAAAATATTTTCATCAGATGGATTAGAAAATATCGCTATAAAAAAAATTGGTAAATATAATCAATCGGAAGAATTGGGAAATAGGGTTGCAAATCACTTAATACAAAATGGCGCTCTAAGATTAGCAGAAGGATGGGATAGAGCATTAAATGAATGGAACAAACGATAAAAATAAAGGAAAAGTCTATATTTGTGGAGCTGGACCAGGTAACAAAGATCTAATAACTTTAAGATGTTTGGATTTAATTAAACAATGTGATCTCATATTATATGATCGTTTAGTGGGAAGAGAAATTCTCGAATTAACTCCTGTAAGCACACAAAAGATCTATGTAGGAAGATCATCAGGCGATCCTACAACAAATCAGATAAAAACTAACCAGATTATGTTACAATATGCACTAGAAGGAAAGAAAGTTTTAAGGCTTAAAGGAGGAGATCCTTTTATCTTCGGACGAGGAGGGGAAGAAGCAGAATTTTTAAATGAACATGGTATAGAATTTGAAATTGTTCCAGGAATCTCTTCAGCAATTGGTTCTTCAGTTTATTCAGGAATTCCTCTCACTCATCGACATCATTCCTCCTCTGTTGCTATCGTCACTGGACATGAAGATCCCACAAAGCAAGAAAAAAGTGTTAGATGGGATAAATTGGCCACCGCTGTAGATACAATTGTTATTTTGATGGGTGTAGAAAAATTAGAATCAATCATAAAAATTCTAATGGATAACGGTCTGCCAAATAATACTAAGATAGCTGTTATACAGAAGGGGACCTTACAAGAACAAAAAGTTATTGTTGGTAATTTTTCAAATATAATAAAGAAAATGAATGATTCATCGATAAAACCTCCTGCTGTAATTATTATAGGTGAAGTAGTATCCCTTTCAGATACCATAAGTTGGCTATAATTTTCTAATTATTTGTTTACAGTATATGAATTTCAGAGTTATCGCAATTACCAAATCTGAAGGTTTAATCTCCAAAGATTTTATTGCAAAGATTAAACAACACAGATCGGAGTTAATTGTAATTAAAACTTCCAGAATAGTAGAATCGGATCATAAATTATTTACTGAACTTTTAGACATTATTTCAAATCTTCATTCTGGATATGTTATTTTTTTAAGTTCAAATGCAGTTACTGTGTTGTTTAAAATTGCTTCTAAACTAAATCGAAAAGATGAACTTGTTCGTAATATCAATCAAAAATTTAGAGTAGTTGCAATAGGCCCGTCTACTAAAGATGAATTACAAAAGAATAAGATAATTGTGAACCATATGCCAAACCCTGGTTCTTCGATGGGAATTATAGATTTATTCGCAAAAATGAAAGGTAATAATATCAATAGCGACACTAAAATTGTTTTACCTAAAATAATAATCCCAAGAAGTTTACTCGCCAATGATTATTTAAAAATAAAACTTTCAGAGCTGGGGTTTAGAGTTCAAGAGTTTTTTATTTATAGTGTCAAACCTGCAGAGATAGATAATAATTGGCTAAACTTTTTCGATCTCATTCAAAAGGAAAAAATTGACTCGCTTATATTTACAAGTCCTTCGAATGTCAATTTTCTATATGATATACTAAAGAAATATTCTTTAAATCTGTTGCCATTAATAAATAAAGTTAGATTAATTTTATCTATAGGTCCCCTTACTAGCCAAGAACTCATGAAGCATAATATTCCTTTTGTTGAATCAAAAATTCATAATTTAGAAGGCATTTTTGAGGAACTCTATAAACGTGATAAAACTTAAATACAAGAAAAGAGTCTCTTATTTTTCTAATAATTTTAGATTGTAAAATTTATATAACATAACGCCGTTATGAAATTATATGACTTCCGAAGAACTTAATATGGATTATAGTAAATATGATTTTAAAGATTCTACTGATATGTATGTTTATACAAGTAAGAAGGGTCTTTCAAGAGGAACTATTGAAGAAATCAGTAAACTTAAAAATGAGCCGGAATGGATGCTTAATTTTAGATTAAGATCGTATGATATCTTTATGAAAAAGCCTATGCCTGTGTGGGGAGGTGATTTATCAAAAATTAATTTTCAAAATATTTATTATTATACTAAAGCCTCAGAAAAACAAAGTAAAAGCTGGGATGAGGTACCAGAATCTGTTAGAAAAACATTTGACAAACTTGGGATTCCAGAAGCTGAAAAAAAATTTTTGGCTGGTGTAGGTGCTCAATATGAGTCAGAAACTGTATATCATAACCTTCGAGAAGATTTGGCAAAACAAGGTGTTATATTTTGTGATACAGATACAGCAGTTAAAGAACATCCTGATCTGTTAAGAAAGTATTTTGGAAAAGTTATACCTCCAGAAGATAACAAATTTGCTGCATTGAATAGCGCAGTATGGTCAGGTGGATCATTCATTTATGTACCTCCTAATGTAAAAGTTGATCTTCCATTACAAGCATATTTTAGAATTAATGCTGAAAACATTGGTCAATTCGAACGAACATTAATAATTGCTGATGAGGGATCTGAAGTACATTATATTGAAGGCTGTACAGCTCCAATTTATACTACTGAATCCTTACACTCTGCGGTTGTTGAATTGATTGCTAAGAAGGATGCAAAGATAAGATATACTACTATTCAAAATTGGAGTAAAGATGTGTATAATTTGGTAACAAAAAGAGCATATGCATACGAGAATGCCAGAGTTGAATGGGTTGATGGAAATCTCGGGAGTAAATTAACTATGAAATATCCTGGAGTTTATATGCTTGGTAGAAATGCACATGCCGAAGTTATATCCATTGCTTTCGCTGGTTCAGACCAACATCAAGATGCGGGTGCCAAAGCTGTTCATCTAGCACCTGATACAACGTCTAGAATAACTAGTAAATCTGTAAGTAAACAATTAGGCAGAACTACTTATCGTGGCTTGTTACACGTGGCAAAAGGGGCTACTAATGTAAAGTCAAATGTTAGGTGTGACGCCCTTTTACTTGATGAAACTTCTAGAACAGATACTTACCCTTATGTAGAAGTTAATGAAGATGATGCAACAATTTCTCATGAGGCAACTGTAGGAAAAATTGGAGAAGATCAAATATTTTACTTGATGAGCAGAGGTTTTTCGGAATCTGATGCCTTATCACTTATAGTTGGGGGATTCATAGAACCATTTACGAAAGAATTACCGATGGAATACGCAGTTGAATTGAATAGACTTGTAAAGTTAGAAATGGAAGGTTCCGTAGGTTAATAAACTACTATTTTTTTCACAATCTCTGAACAAACATGTACCAATTATCATCATTAGAAAAAAATTTTAACAACTTAATCGAAAATTTAAATGAACCGTCTTGGATGACCCAAAGTAGATACGAGGCATTTAAAAAATATGCTGCTCTTCCACTTGAATCATCTGCTCTTTATAGCAAGTATTCCAATGCCAATAAAATAATGGCTGATAATATTTTGTTTGATAGCAAGACTCAAAAAGACGACAATGGTAATTTAGAAATATTTTCAGACAGACTCGATGAATTGAGTAAAAACTCAAGTATTTTATGTAAAAACTCAAGGATAATCAAGACATTTTTACCAGAAGATTTTAAAAAAAAAGGAATAATTATTACAAATATTTCAGAGGCAATCAATGAATCCTCTGATTTGTTAAAAAAATATCTTGATAAAAATAAACTAAATTTTGAAGAAGATAAATTTCTCGCTCTTTCATCTGCAGCATTTCAAAATGGGTATTTTATATTTATACCTAAGAATATTGTTTTGGATGATCCAATTAAAATTGTTAATTATCTTTCTGATGATGGTTTGTCTTCAATTTCCAGAAATATTATAATCTGTGAAGATTTCTCAAAAGCAACAGTAATTCAGGAAATTTATTCTTCACAAGTGAATAATAGAAAGACTCAGCAACAAGGATACTTTGAATTACTTGAAGCACATATAATGCCCAATGCTCATTGTGATACCGTAACATTACAATCATTAAATTATGACGCAATTAATTTTTCTAACAGAAAAGCTTTCGTTGAACGAGATTCCAAAATGTCTTGGTCTTTAGCACTTTTTGGATCGCAATTATCTCGCTATAAAGTTGACAGTTTAATGCAAGGACCAGGTGCTTTAGCTGAAGATGTTGAGATTATTTTTGGGATAGGCAATCAGTCTTTCGATATTACTTCAAATTTGATACATATATCGCCGAATACCAGAGGTAAGGTTTTAGTTAAATCAGTTCTAAAAGATACTTCACAATCGCTTTTTAAAGGAATGATAAAAATCCATAAACAGGCTAAATCTACCGAATCTTATTTGGCTGGTCATGCTATTTTATTAGATAAAGGGGCAAAATCTGATGCCATTCCAGGCCTAGAAATCGAATCAAATGAAGTTAAGGCAACTCATTCAGCATCAGTAGCTCAAATTGATGAAAAACAAATATTTTATCTTATGTCTAGAGGACTTTCAGAAGAATTAGCAAAAAGAGAGATAGTTGCAGGTTTTCTCGAACCTATTTCTAGGAAGATGGGACCAGTTATTCGTGCCTGGATTACCTACCTAATGGAAAATAAATGGTTAGGAAAACCATTGAAGTTAAAAATAGATGAGGCTATGGAACAAATACTTGAAGTAGAAAAAAGTCGATATAGAGAAAACGAGGATATATTCGAAAAACACTACAAGTATCGATAACAAATAATAAGTTAATTTTATTAGAAGAGTTATGACAGAATGGATCAAAGTATGCGATTCTGAATCTTTAAAACCTGGAGACATGTTAGATTTTGATTTAAACGACAAAAAAATCCTTTTAATTAATATTAATAATAGGATATACGCTAGCGATAGGAT
>DATFCH010000414.1:0-2937 GCA_035253345.1 Nitrososphaeraceae archaeon | reverse complement strand
ATGATCCTACTATTAACCTTCCTAAAACATATTTTTAGTTATGTATTGTTCTATGGATTAGAGTAGATGATATATATTATATGATTCTAGTAAATTGTTACAATAAAAGAAGATATAAGATAAAAAAAATATTATTTCTATAATATCTCTATTACTAATTCTGATTTTATATATTTCTATTAAAGTTACATATATTAAATTTATAAGAATTTCTTGTTATTTTGATGGTGAAATCTTTTGAACTAGTACTCCTATTTTAGTAAAACTGGTTGAGCATCAATACGAACACGAAAGAGTGTATAGGGTTTACGACGTAGATCCTTTCCTTTTTGGTATCGTGCCTGACGATGCAATTGATTGGCTGTGACATACAGATAACCATCCATTGCTACAGAGAGTGTATCTGGCCATAACAATCGTGGATCATGAACCAATGTTTCCCATTCTATACCATTAAATTGACGGCGAAGTATTGCATTATGTTCGTAGTTTGTTGAATAAATATAACCTGCATTATCTGACTCCAAACCATCAGATGCACCTCCTCTATCTCCCTCATCAATTATAGTATCAATAACCTTTTGATCCTCAAGAGATCGGTCGGTAAGAGCATCAGTACTTACGCTGTAAAGCTTGCGACTACCCAGGGGACAGTAATATAGTCTAGAACCACTTGCACTAATTGCAATTCCGTCAGATCCCATACCAGCAGCTTGTTTTACTGTTCCATCTGGTTGATGTTCTAAAAATGGTCTCCCCTCTACGATAGGAAGAAAATTTTTTAAATCTTCTGCCTTAGTAGACGGATGATCGTGAAGGCGACGCCAACTTTCGCCAGAGGCCAAGTCCACGACAATAATCCCGTTAGGTCCTTGTTGGGAAGAATCCGTAATGAATGCCATGCCTTCCTTTCCTCGTCGCAGGTCAAAGCGTATATCATTAAGATAGGTATTAGGGAGGACTACATCTTGGGAAAAAAGTATTTTTTTGATAATTTTATCATTAGTTAAATCAACACAAATCATTTTTGGTCCTCCGTATTTGGTTGGTTTGAATAGTGGACTACCAGTATCTAGGATCCATAAACGGTCTGCAGGATCTACAACTACTGATTGCACGGAGACTAGAGCTTTAGCATGATCATCTGGATCAGTTTGATTGAATGTTTCGTCTGGATATGCAATAGCCTTGCCATTCTTCAATTCAGCTACCGTAAAAAGTACGTTATCGCCCCATTTGGGAAAATTGACAAAAATGCGTCCTTTATGAGATACAGTCACTCCTGTTGGCATTGCTTCATTGAAGTAAGCTACAGGTTCTAAGATCCCAATAGGTTCACTATTTGGTATTTCATGTTCTAAAATGTCTGTTTTCAAGATCTTTAACCTGTATACAATTTTTTAGTCACGTATAGACATTTTTTATTTAAATTAAAAAATAATTTTTTATTGTTATCCGTAATCATTAAACATAAAGTTGTTTGTGACATGATAAAATATTAAATGAATATTATATAATAGTTATATATCAGTTAAAGAGATATTGCTGTGCTAGTCTATAACAAGTAATGATTAATAATATCAATTATTTGGCAGATATTTGTGATTTTAATCATAAAACTAATATATTAGCAAATAACACCTATTAAACTAATAAAGTAAAGGTAATAACGAATATAATACTTTTGATAAATACCCAAGAGTTCATGTCAAATTGTTTCATTTCATTGGCTATTATTGAATTTCTTTCTAATTCTATAAAATTTTTCTTGATGGTAATACTATAAAATCCTTATCCTACATATTCCTATCTTTTTATTTCATACGACTTAAAGTTTATAACCAATATTATTTAGTAATGCCTTCTCGAACTATATGGAAAGGTAGTATCTCTTTTGGTCTAGTTAACATACCAGTTCAGCTTTTTGTAGCTACACAAAGAGAGGAATTTTCATCTTTTAACCAAGTAGACGACAAAGGTCACAAAATTAAATATAAGAAATGGTGTCCGGTAGAGGAAAGAGAGGTTCCTTGGTCTGAAATAAAGAAAGGTTATGAAGTTTCAAAAGATAGTTATGTCATTTTAGAAAAGCAAGATTTAGATAATATAAAATTAAAAACTACACATACCTTAGATATCAAGGAATTCATTGATTCAAAGGATTTTGATCCTCTATTTATTGAAAAGAGTTATTATATAAGTCCTGATACAGGAACAACAAAGAAGAAAGACACATCATCTTTCAGTAGTAAAGCATATTCTCTATTTGTTAAAATACTCAATGAAACTAATAAAATAGCAATAGGTAAGGTAGTTTTGAGAGATAGAGAACATTTAGTTGCATTGAGATCATATCAAAGAGGCCTTGTAATGCATCAATTAAAATATCTTGATGAAATAAAACCTATGGATGAAGTAGAAGGTATTTCTAAAATTCAACAGCCCAAGATTGAAGATAATGAACTATCGTTAGGAAAGACATTAGTTGATACATTAACTACCCAACAATTTGATATAGGCAAATACTCAGATACCTACGCTAAAGAATTAGAGAAACTAATAGTTGCAAAATCTAAAGGCCAAAAGGTCACTGTAGAAGAAGATGAAGAAAAAGTAACTGATACAACAAATCTATTAGAAGCACTTAAAGCTAGCATTAGCGCAAAATCTAAACCTAAACATACAAAAGAAAAATTACATATAAAGAAAAATACAATATAATTTATCAGTAACAAGTAAATTTATAATAAAAAACTATGATAAGACAAATGACTGCTATTATTAATATCAATATCACTACAAAATAAAATAAAAAAAATAAAATTAGCAAATCAATCATTAAAAAATAATCCTAGGATTTTATATCTTGATTCTTCTTTTTTTTATATAATGATTAATTTTTAAAATAAGTTTCTAATGATGATATTAAAATTTTAA
>DATFCH010000413.1:0-3886 GCA_035253345.1 Nitrososphaeraceae archaeon | reverse complement strand
TATTTATAAAATTCTTTAATTTACTATTATTGAGGTTCGTTTTTTGGAGTAGGTAGATTGTTATATATTCGAGAATAAGAAAATAAATTTATATATTCTGAGGCTTCGGTTAATAATATCTCTTCACAATTTTTAATAAGTAACGCATATTTTCTCTCTTCATAATTTTTTTGATTATCATTTTCTTTTTTGATATCTAATATATTTTCTTTAGAATATTCGTCGCTACCTTCCCTCCACAAATAATATTCTCTTTTTAATTTTGAGGATGTTGACTTTAGTGATAACCATTTTTCGTGGAATTTATCGAATTGAAGAATAGCAGTTAATATTGCTATTAAAGCACCTAATATTGCAGAAGTAACACTTGATATAGGATTAATTGCTCCCAAATTTATTAATGGTATAATAGCAGCAAAGACAATTATTAAATATTGTATTAACCTTTCTCTAATACGATTCAACTCAGCATGCTCATCAAAAAAACGAATAAACGGTTCTAATCTGTCTTTTATATACTGATTATCAGAAGGTTGACTCTTGAATGGAGGTTTTTGATCTCGAGAGAAAACATATTTAATAAATCTATAGATATTACTTTTAAAGTTAAGTGATTTATGTTCGGATGTTTGAGAGTTAGAGATACTGTTACACCTATAAAATGAATATAATTAATCAATATAAAAATTTTTTATCTTTAAAGCATTTTTTATAATATTAAATCAATTTTCTTCATGTGTTGACCAAGGTAAGCAATTGTAATCTTTATATTAAAAAATAATGGGATTAATTTATTTTGGATAATTACTAAATCAATTAAATGAGAATTCTAATTATAACAAGATATGGTAACATAATATAATAAATTTTAGATTAATCACATATCTCAATTTTTTTTAACCTTACTTCTACAGAAAAAGAAATATATGATACTCGAAGTCTTAATATAATTTACCTATATCAATTTTATGAAGTTATACTTTTAACATAATCTTTTGTTATTATATTTTGTCATTGAAATCAAATGTATAAACTAATATAATAGAAGTGAGGTGTGTGAATTGTTTTTCGACACAATTTTGTAGTGCAGAGAATTATTTTATTATTAATTATTATAATCTCCAATTTAAACAATATCAAGTATTATAGATGGAACTGTAAGATCAATTGACGATGTTGTAAATTATCACATCAGTAATTATATAAAAAAAGAAATGATTCTTTTTAATTAAGTACAACTATTTGTAAATTCCAACACTCTTTCCTCTTCTCTTTATCTTATTATCTCATAATTTGAGATGTGTAAACCAACACCTATACATTTTCTATTACCTATTTCTCTCCCCTTCTAGCAAAGTATCTTTCCCAATTAATAAAATACTATTTTTGAGATATGCCAGAACTTGCACCTTGTATAAATGAATATAACGATGATGCGAATGACCAGATTACATAAGAAGCATATACTAAATATGAAAATTATCTCCTGTCTAACAGGGCAAAATTTCATAGAATATAGCGGATAATTTACTATATCAACATCCTAACTATGTTGAAAGATATCAAAAGACTATAGGAATGATCTATTGGACTTTGATTAGATAGAGGATGATTTTACCAGTTGGAAATAACTAATAGTTATAAATTTGAGAAATGATTATTCAAATATTTATCAGACCAAGGATTTGTGAATTGTTTTTGACATTTCATTTTTGATCAGTATCAAGACAATAAAAATTATTAGATTCGATCGCTTTCTTTGCTTATACAAGGAAAGGACATTTATTGATAACTGTATCTAACTAAAAATTTTTAGACTAAAGAAAAGTCGCCTCAATCTATTTTATATTAAGAGTATATATTCGAAAGTTAATAGAGTGATCATTATATACTCGCAGATATCATATAGTCGAATTAGGTCCAATCTTTACAAGCATTTTGCCAAAGTTTTCTCCTTTGAAAAGTCCCAGAAAAGCTTTTGGTGCATTCTCTATTCCTTCTGATATTGTTTCTTTCCATTTAATTCTGCCTTCTCCGACCCATTTGGTCATGGCATTATGAAATTCTTTTAGCAAGTCATAATGATCTCTTACAATAAATCCTTGAAGTCTCAGCCTATTGGTTATAGCTAGGAACAGGTTAGATGGACCTGGAACCGGAGTATCGGCATTATATTGCGAAATCATGCCACAAAGTATAATTCTGCCAAATGTTTTCATGTTGTCAAGTGCTGCTTCTAAATGCTTTCCACCTACATTATCGTAATATAGATCGATTTTATTCGGATAAACCTTTACGAGTTCACCAGAAATATCATCCACCTTCTTATAATTGAATGCGTAATCTATTCCTGCTTGGTCCACAAGCCACTTTACTTTCTCTTCTGAACCCGCACTTCCGATGACATGACAACCTTTGATCTTTGCGATTTGGCATACAATAGACCCTACTGCTCCTGAAGCCGCTGAAACAAATAAAGCATCAGTCTTTTTGATCTCGCCAATCTTTAAAAGCCCGACATAAGCAGTAAGACCAGGCATACCAAATGTTCCAAGAAACGATTGAATTGGAGCTAATGTTGGATCGATCTTGATAACATCTAAACCATTTGATAACCAATATTCACGCCATCCAAAATTTCCCAAGACATAATCACCTACAGTAAATTGTTTATTTTTTGAAGATATAACTTGACCTACACAAGATCCTTCTAAAGGTTGATCTAATTTGAAAGAAGCTATATAGCTAGTACCTTCTTCTTTTCTCATACGACCACGCATATATGGATCTACTGACATCCAAATATTCCGTACCAAAAATTCTCCTTCTTTTGTTGGCCCAGGAATCTCAACTTGAACAAGTTGGAAATTATTTTCGGATGGTAGTCCTATTGGATAGCTAGTTAGATGAATTTCACGGCTCACCTTGGTGTCTGCCATATACAAGTGTGTATAAATAAGATTAAATGAATTTCTCTTTATCTATAACATTATTATCATAATAAAGTTATTTTTGATTAATTGTTTAATACTGCTTGATATGCAATGCATTAAGTAAAAATATGCCCTAATTGTATTATATAACTTTAGGATACTAAGTTATAGCCATTAATCTTTTATTTGTTTTTTATTTTTTCTTATATTTTTCAACTACTTTTCGTATTCTTTCTCGTTCCTCTTGGGTGGGTTTTATGGATGATTGTAATGACCAATACTTTCCATCATGGTATATCAAAGACTGCTTTTCTGGATTGTGAATAGCATCTAATACTTCGCCAATAAACATTATATGATCTCCAAAGGTAATTTCTTGAAATAATTTGCACTCAACACTGAGTGAAGCTCCTTTTACCATTAGTGTCTTAATTTTATTAGCATCATAAAATTGAAACCCTAATTCCTTTAATGCATCAATCTTATTATACTTACTACCACTATATCCACCTGCTACGCTAGATAAAACAGATTGATCGCTTGCACACAAGTTAACACCAAATTCTTTTGATGTTCTAATATTCTCCACTGTAGCCTTTGTAGGACCTAAAGAAACAGCTATCAATCCAGGTTCATATGAGAGATGATGTGTCCATTCACAAGCCATAATATTTGGTCCATCAGATCCATTTGATGTAATTAATCCTATAGTAGTTGCAAATTTATTAGATCTGGGATCGTTCCATGGTAATTCCATATCGTATCTAAGGTTAAAAGAATGATAAAAAATTTTACACATTATCGATTGCTAATCAGTTTAAAGATGTCTATCTATCCTATCACTGTTTCTTTTAGCTTGTTGTTCAGGCTATGACAATAATAATAATAATAATAATTTACTTTTAAAAAAAAGGAAGTTACCATTCAACAGGCTTTCCATCAAATAAAAAGCC
>DATFCH010000412.1:0-11355 GCA_035253345.1 Nitrososphaeraceae archaeon | reverse complement strand
TATTTATAATGTATTCACAATATTTTAATTGATTAGTGATCAGCAGTGTAAAGTATAATATACTTCCAAAAATAGGATACATAATAAATAACTATATTAATATTCGATGGTCATTACTTTATTGATAATTACAGTATATTGTCATAGTCGAAATTGTTTTTTATTAATATTGTATAGGTTGAATTTTATTTTCATCTATACATTAAATTTGTAATGTTTAAAAGTAACCTCAAAAATTTTACTCTTATTTCGAATTGGAATAAAGATCAAAACTTGAAATGTGAAAAAACTCTATTTTTCTTTTTGAAATTTCTTTATTAGTAAGGATTCGCCAAATACTAGTGAATCACTAATAACCCAGCCTATTGCTGCAAGTGTTGGTGTAACTATCTATGAATTGGTAATACCATAGAGTATTCCAGCTTCAATTGGTAGTTATAGTATTATATACAAATGAAATTGCTAAATTCTGCTTGATTTTTTTCATGGAATACTTACCTAATTTAATAGCAGAAATAATCCCTGATAATCATTTCGTAAAAGGATAATATGTCCAGAAGCCACAGCAATATTTGTTTGTGAACCTATTGCAATTCCTATATCGACTCAATACAGGTACATCGATTATTCCACTTCCTCTATTTGTATGTAAAATAATCTTTACAATATCGTTATTTAAAAACAACATAGATTCTTAATAGAAAATCAAGGTAAACAGTATTTTGTAATGTTGAATTTTATATTATATCTCATGTTACTGCTGATAATAATCTCTCCTTTAATAACTATCAATTCATTTGGTCAATGGACAATACCAACTTTAGATTCTCTATCTAAAGAGAATACAACAAAATTTTCTACCTATGAAAATAAAGATGCAACTTTCAAAATTGATTATCCTTCAAATTGGACTCTATCTGAGAATACCCCTAACGAAATACAATTCCAACCTCTAGCTGGTAAATCAGGAGAACTTGTACAGCTGAGAATAACTCCTCTATCATCACAATCTATAACAATGCAATCTATTGTAGGTGAAACATTAAAAAACAAAAGTGATACTCTCGATAATTTTCAATTAGAGGATTCAAATATGGTACCTAATACTCAAAATATCCCAATGCACAAGTTAGTTTATTCCTATACCAATTCAAATAATGAAAATATTATGCAACTGGATTTTGGAATAATAATTAACAATAAATTATATCTTCTTTCTTTCATTTCAAAGCCTTCAGAATATTATAATTACATACCAACCGTAGACAAAATGATTGGTTCAATAAACAAATATTTTAATGAACTTTCTCTAACTAAATTTTCTTCTGACTTGGTAAAACCAGTATCAGAAAACGCCAAACCTCTTGGAAAAGAAGATGCAAATATAACAATTATTGAATTTGCAGATTATAGATGTCCATTTTGCCACAAATTTGAAATAGAAACCTTTGATAAAGTAGTAAATAACTTTATCAATACTGGAAATGCAAAATACATCTTTAAGGATTTTGTGGTAAATGATCGTGGTGAATACAAAGGCTCAATGCAAGCTGCAGTAGCATCTCACTGTGCTGCTGATCAAGGGAAATACTGGGAATATTCAAAAGAAATTTATAAAAACTTCAAACCAGAACCACAGCAGTGGGTAACCTTGGATTCTCTTACAAACTTTGCAAATAATGTTCAAATTCCAGATGTTGAAAAATTCAAGAGTTGTGTAGAATCAAACAAGTACGAAAACCAAATACAAGAAAGCGGATTGTTAGCCAGAGAAATAGGTGCAACTGGAACTCCTACATTTGTTATATTGAAAAATGATAAGATAGAGAATATTCTTCCAGGTGCATTACCTTATGAAGTATTTGAGAAAACTCTTAAAGATATAGAATCAAAGTAAACTATTGATTTAATAATTCTCGATAGATACAAATATTTTTTTATTTTATTCACCTGTTTTATAACCTAATGGACTAGGGTTCTTTTGATAAATGGAAATTAGTCAATAAAAATTATTCTAATATACAATATTATAGTAAGTATTACCTCAATATGGTATCTTAATGATATAATTGAGAAAAAAGGAAATAAAATATAAAAACAATATGTAGAGCACTTTTCACTTAATATGTCATACCTTTATTACATTTTCAACATCTAATCATCAAATAAAATATTATAATTCAAAATTTGACTTTAAAGAGTAATAATCGTTAAAACAATGATAAGATATTGATATCATTATAATGCAAGACAAAAAATCTATCATAATATAATGTAATCTAGATATGAGAGTTGACGAAGGCGAACAGTATAAAATATTTATATTTAAACGTAAGAACTTCTTGTTGAGTGCCCTTGATAGGAAATACATTTACATTATAACTTTCAATACCAAATCCATGTCCACGATAAAGATTAAGATCGTCTTGTGCAGTTTGAAAATGAAGTTTTACTAGTTACTATTAAATGAAAATTTAATAATACAAAGTTTTCTCATTCTTACAAAATTCTATTGTAAAAACGAAACTAAGTTATGAAAATTTTCCATATGGACAAACTCGTGGTTAGATAACTAGACCCGAATGTAATATTCTCAGTCTTTCTTTGAATTGTGTTTAAAGGAGTTCCACGAATGACTGGTTTGAGTTTTTGGCAGGTATTACAACAGTGTTCCTTGTTTATTGGTTTTACCAAAAAAGATGTCAGAAAAAAATTATAAGCTAGATAATTATTTTGAATAAATTAAAAGTAGTAATAAAAGTAGAATAAGTGTATTTATTCCTAAATTAGAGGCAAAAATGCCTCGCAACCCGACGGGCCCGCAACGATATCGGTGCTCAAATAGGAGTCCAACATAAATATAAGTGAGAAATATGGTGGAACCAGCAAAATTGGAGGTATTAACATCTGGAAATCATAACTATGATTTCCAGGATGATATTGTAAGGATTGACCCTTATAGCTTATTTTTACATGCTATGAAGTCTCCTGTTACAAAGAAAAAATATTGCAGACGTCTTGAAATGTTCTTTGATTTTATAAAAATTCCGGGAGAAAATCTTGAGGAGAGATGTCTAACTTTTGTCAATAAAGGAAAAGATAATGTTAACTGGGTATTTACAAGCATTTTGAAATTTGTACTATTTTATAAACAAAGAATAGATAAAAAAGAAATTTCTGGAGCTACTCTCATCAACTATCTTAAAGCAATCAAGCTTTTCTGTGAAATGTCTGATATCTCAATAAATTGGAAAAAGATAACAAGAGGCTTATCAAGAGGTAAAAGATATGCAAGCGATAGGATACCAACTTTAGAAGAAATTAGAAAAATAGTTGAATATCCTGATAGGAGAATCAAACCAATTGTATACACGATGTGTTCTTCAGGTATTAGATTGGGAGCATGGGATTATTTAAAATGGAAACATATTATTCCAATAAAAAATGATAAAAATGAAGTTATCGCTGCTAAAATCCGAGTCTATGCAGATGATGAAGAAGAATATTTTTCGTTTATTTCATTGGAAGCTTATTCACATTTAAAGGAATGGATGGTTTATCGTGAAAATGCTGGAGAATCGATAACTAAAGATAGTTGGTTAATGAGAAATCTTTGGGATGTTACAACTCCTTTAGGAAAAGGACTTGCTACAGTTCCAGTTAAACTAAAATCATCTGGCATTAAAAGATTGATGGAAAGAGCTCTATTTGCACAAGGAATAAGAACAACACTTGAAAAGGGTAAAAAGAGACACGAATTTCAAGTAGACCATGGATACAGAAAATTTTTCAAAACCAGATGTGAAATTGGCGGAATGAAGCCTATAAACATTGAAAAATTATTGTCGCATTCAACTGGAATATCAGATTCATACTATAGAGCTACCGAACAAGAGTTATTAGATGATTATCTTTCTAAAGCAATGGATTCTGTCACAATTGATGAAAGAAACAAGCTAAAGAAACGAATAGACAAGTTAGAAGAAAAGAATGAAGATGAGAAATATAACATAAAAGCTAAGCTTCAAGAAAGAGATGAACAAATTAAAATCTTAATAGACAAACAAGAAAAATTTGAATTCTTAATTCAATCTTTGATTGAGATAGGACAGCTTAAACCTTTATCTCACAAAGAGTAAGTTTTATAATTTATTAATTAAAACAGATACATTAATTAAAAATAATAGAAAGGTATAATCTTCAGATTTTAAAATTGCATCTATAAAATTATTAGATAGACTTTCTATTTCATCCTTGGTACTACAAAATAAAAGCAATAAATTAAATATTTGGTAAAAATTATCTTCCTGCAAATTTATGTTTTTATTTATTATTTCGTTTTTGAGTCTTTCCTTATGTGATAATGTAATCTTTTTATTTATTATTTTAGAACTATTGTAATTAATTGTACTAAGAGTAAAGAGGAAATGATGTTTAACCAATTGATTTTTGGTAATAAAGTTTTTGAGTAATCTTATGCCATTAAGTCCAGTAAATATTTTTTTCTTGGTAATAAAATCATTGGACAGTCTATATTCAGAATGAAATCCTTCATATTTTGTTACATCGTTATCTTTTCTTCCTGGGCGGATATAATTCACTTTTTTAATATTTTTGGCTCCTTTGATATTTTCTAGTATCTTTAAATCCTTAACCATTATTTCCAATAATTCGCTCATTTCTGTTGGGGACATCAAATTTCCCTCTTTAAGAGATAGTAGTTGTTCATCAGTTATCGTGCCAAGAATTCTCGAATTAGATAATAGATTTTTAATTTTATTAGAAATTATATTGTTTAACTCCTTTGGCCTATAATGTTTATCAGGATTAAGAAAAAAAATTGTCTCTACTAACAAAAAATACAATTGAAGCCATTTTTTATATGTAAATTTGTTATAGAATTTTTCGGTGTATAACTCTAAATCATAGTAAGACAGATTCTTAGACATAAATCCTAATTCAAACATTATCTCTAGTAGTGCGGTAATTTCATTTTCTGATAAATTTAATGAGTTTTTTGCTTGTTCAGTTTCCAATTACCGAAAAACCTTCTCATAATTAATCCAAATCTATATTATTTAATGTATTATAATAAAAATACAAAATATAAAAGATGTACTATTTTATTAAAAGAAGACATCTATAAAAGGTTAAAGACAAAAGGAAAATTTGGTGAATCTTTTTCTGAATTAATTTGCAGATTATTAGATGACATAGATTTTCTTGAAAAAAATAGAAAGGAGAAGATATATTGACACCACAGAATAATTTTGAGTTAACTTCTACAATAGAATTTCTTAGCAAAGAATGCAAATTTAAAAATCATATTAATTGTTGCAGAGCATGGACAGGAATAGGATTTCAGGTAATTTGTAACTGTAGTTGTCATACTTATAAATCCAATGACAATGACAAGTAACAATAGTATCACCAAGAATGACTGAACTTGACGATGCATTGAGAGAAAATATGGCTTTTATAGTTCATATCGAACATAGGCCATTTTGTTATAAGGATTTCCTTTACTTTGAGGTTAATGGAAAGCAATATAGAACTACACATGGAACATTTCGTAACAAAATATCGCAGCTAATGCAAAATAATGAAGTAGAAGTAAATACTAAATCAAATCCTACCTTTTATACTTTAAAAGGTTATAGATTTGGTAATGGAAAATCAATGACAGATAACCACACGGAGGTTAATAATAATATATCAGCACAAAAGATTATCCATCACCCACTTTATCAAATATTAGAAGGAACTGCATTCGGTGAAAGAACAATACATAATCTTCATTCATACTTCAATGTAAGGGGCATCTATAATGTACTAAATAACCTCAAGTTAAACGAAGACCATTTTCAAAAAAGTAACGGAATATCTTTTACATACTTTATCGACCAATTTACTATTATTGTAACAATCTATCCTAATGATACTTCTACTGTAGTTATTGGTTGTAGTGAAAATCCTATCTTGTTAGATTTTGAAGGAATTAATATGCTTTCAATTGCCCTTTGTAAAACCGAAGAAAAACTATCTAAATTGTTGATTAATTCAAAAGTAACTTTACCAATTTACAAAGATTGGACTATAACATTGTGGCATATTGGAAAAGACTCACTATCCGAATATTCTAAAGAAATGTTTCATTGTAAATGGGATTTGGCTGAAAAGATAGCATTACGAATTTACAGTAAAGAATTGAGGAATAAAAAGAAAGTAAGGATAGAACTACAACAAAATCCAAATATCTCAATAGAGAATTTGCAAACTGCAATCATGAAAAAAATATTGGAATAAATCTTGTATTGATATTTTTTTACAATTATTGGGCACTTGAAGTACCTATGTTTTTATGGAATATTGATGTGATGTTAAGCTGAAAGTGCAATCAAAATAACACCCGAAGATTCAACAGAACCAAAAATTTATTATCTAAAAGAGTTTAATTGAGGTGAAAAAGGGTTCTGTAATTATCCCATCATATTTCGATGGGTGTAAAAAATCGTCGAATAAAGCTATATGACTGTATCTAGCAGGAATTTTAGCTCTATGCCTGAAGTTGATGAAGAAAAAGCCATATACATATGTCAGCTCAAACCTCCAATATTGACTGTAGTAGTTGGTGCTAAGTGTTCTGATGGTATGGTTTTGATAGCTGATAAGAAAGTTACTGATTGTTCAGGTAACACAAAATATTATACAAATAAAAAATTTTTTGATTTAGAACATATTCTTATTGGATATGGTGGAAGAGTAGATAATTTCGATATATTTAGGAAATACATCGCTGGTGATATTATGCTATGGAGAAGTAATAAGACAAAACAATATACCTTCGAAAATTTTATTCCAAAGATAAAAGATTCTGTTATTAGATTTAATAAATTAGCATCTAAAATTAACGATTATTTTGAAATCATAATAGCGAAACATCTTGGGAAACTATCAGAACTTTATTATATTGATAAAGATGGTAAAGTACAAAATATTACTGATTATGTCTCACTTGGAAGTGGAAAAAAAACTGTTGATATGGTTCTAAAAAACGTAACTCCTAAAACTACTACTATGAAGGAATTTGCAAAACGTACCTATTTTGCAATCATATATCTAAATACACAACCTGATAGTAGAGTAGGAGTAGAACCTAATGGTTTTCCAACAATTATTTATTTAGATTACAATAAAGAATGGGATAAAGAAGCACCAGAAAAAGATATTGAAGAATTCAAACTAATTACCGAAAAGAAACTTGCTGAATATGATAATCAACTTGAGAATCTAATTAATAGTTTGTAGTAAATTTCGCATTTTGAATTATTGTCATCCATCTATTTTTACCTTCAATTTTAATATCGCATCTCTGCTGGTGTTTTTCGCTTTAATGTTTCCTGTATGTTAATAAAATTTCAGTAAATTCTTCGTCTGCAATAGTACTTTTTGAATTTGGTTTTAAAAGTTAGATTTTATTATTTGTATATTGATAACTAGCAATATTAAATTAATATATTATCCTTAGAAAGAAAAAAAGAAAAAATAAAAGAATTTCTAGAGGCACTGTAATACGGACCGATTTCAATTATGGAAAGTTTTTATCCAAAATTTAATAGATACCATATATGATATATATGACCTTTTTTAAACTAAAATAATGGATAAAAATTCGGTTGTATCTGACACTGATATACTACCTGCAGAAGGAGAATTGACCGAACTAATCATGGTTAGAGTGACCCCATTTGAGAAAAAATTCTTTGAGTCGTTAACAACTATATTGTCAGGCCTTGATATTGATGGAAAAGGAAATAAAGTAATAAAGAATAATTCATTATCAGATTTCGTACGTATGTGTCTATCAGTAGCATCTAATTTTTATTTGACTACCATTTTTTCAAACTCTCATATAATGAGAAAATTTAAGAGTCAGAAAACAAAAAACGAGTTTATCGATTTTCGGACAAAATACATGAATATTTCTACTGAATTCCCCACTTAATATTAAAAAAATCTTGTAAAATAAGTTTCTAACAATAAAAGCTAAATACAAGCTAATATTATATCTATAATAGCAGACTCTTATTTTAGAACCGCTATTGATATTGCTCTCGACTGGTCAGTACTTTTCTAGGTACCACTATCTCAAAATAAAAAAGATGAAGGAATCCATCTATTAATATAGTAGGTTTAAAAGTGCATAATTAAGGAGTTATTTTAGATATCGGTAAACCAATCAAAAGATTAAAGTTGTATTTTTCTATGTAATAATTATATTTGCCCCATATACCACAAGAAATCCACATATCTAAAGAAACATGGAATGAAGCTAAATGGTTAATAAAAAAAGGTATAATTAAGAAACTTTCTGCTGCAAAACAGAATATAGATATTGATACAGAGATTGCTGCTGGAATTTACATTTATGCTTTGGAAGAATTTGGAAAACTATTGTTATTAAAAGAATCTCAAATGGTTGATGGAAAATATATAATAAAATATAGAGAAGGATTTCGTTCTCATGAGTTTAAATTTAATAAAGTATTTGATTATTTACAGAATAATGGTTATGGTAAATGTATTATATTAAATAATGATGATGATGGTGCTTTCACTCCAGATGCTTTTTCATGGAGAAGTTTTACCATAGGATTACTTGCACAAACTGAAGCAAGGTTAGGAATTTTTTATGTTGATTTTATCAAGTTCGAAAACGACAAATATGGGATATTAAAAATTCCAACTGTAGATAAGAATAAGCTGAGTGAGGCTATTAATAAATTAGAAGAGGTTATCAATATCTTTGAATTTGAATAATATTCCCTACTATATCATTAAGAATTTTTTGCTTTTTAAAATGTGTCAGTTAGGTAAAGGATGATGCTAGATTTAGTTAAGCATGTTTATATTTATTCGTCAAAACTTTAGAGACAAATCTATAAAACCTTAAATCAATCTCAATAATTAGCTTATTGGATATTGATTAAATTATTACTTTCTGATAAACAAATACTTATTGTATCATTCCTTTTCATACTAATTGTAAATACAACAAACTTGACATTTCCAAATGTTTTAAGTGAAAAAACAATAAAGGATTGGATTAATAGTGCAGAAGCAACAGAATCAAATGATAAAGAAGTCTGTGAAAATTATAATGGTGAATGGAAAGATATTGGTGGTGGAGATAGAGGATGTACATTTGAAAACGATGATGACGCAGAAAGATATGGATTAAGACCAGGATATTCACTTGATTCAACTGGTTCTGATGCTGAATATGGTATTGAAGATTTAGCAACATACGATAATGAAGGAAATAAGATATATCCTAATACTGAATCCGATTCATTAGAAGCCAATCCAAACAACATTGACAGTGACAATGACGGTATATATGACGGTAAAGAACTGACCGATGGAGAAGAAGAAAGATTAGCAGATGCTCCTAAAGTAATCACCGGCGATGATGTAGAGGAAGAAAACGATGATGATGAAGATTAAGTCTCTAGGACTAATGTTAACAGTTATAGGATTGTTACTAATGTTACAGACAACCTCTGCTTATGACCCTCACGAGTATAATTATGAATATGTTCATTGTGGTAATGGTGTATGGTACCCTGAAAATACAGACTGTGAAGTTGCATTAAAACAGTATTATGGTGAACGATATAACGATGAGGTGGGATGGCAGAAACAGTACCAGTACCAGTTGCAGGTAAAACAAGAAGAAGAGGAAGCTGAAAATAATAATAATAATGACTGTCTTTCAGAACCTGATGATAATTTTTATTGTAAAGAATTTGATTGGAGTGCGTTCTATCCTGATAGACAAATTGTAGATAAATTATGTGATGTTAATGAAGATTACGCAAAAAATCCAAAGAATTGTGATAAAGCGTATGATTTGGTAAAAGAGGATGAAGAAGGTCCTGAAAAGAAATATTGTGAAAATAGCTGGAAATGGGATGATGATAAAAAAGAATGCAAGATAAATGATGAAGAAGAAAGAACATTCTATGAAGATGCTGTATGTGATAGTGAAGACGCAGATACTACAAATGTTAAAATGTGTATGTCAGACAAACGAGAACAGCAGATAAAAAATATAGAAAATGTTTGTGATGAGGTAGGTGGAAAAATGAAAAAAGATGGATGTCATACAGACCATGATGGACCTATGGCAGATGAATTCGAGAGGAAAATTACTGAAATAGACCAAGAAGAAGTAAAACCAACGCTCCTTGTACCAGACTCATTAGAAGGAACACTAACAGAAGAACAGAAGGAAGCTTTAAGTAAAGAAAATCCAGATTGGGAGTTTAAATCAGATGTAAATATACCAAACTCATTAGAAGGAAAACTAACACAAGAACAGATGGAAACTTTAAGCGAAGAGAATTATGATATTGAATATCAATGGGAAGACACAGCTAGTAATCCAGTTCCAGGCACTCCAAGTTATGTTGGCCCTGAAGAAGAAAAAAGATATGTAAATCCTGATGGTGGAGCACCACTATATGAGGATGAATTAACAGAAGATGAAAAAGATTATTACGAGGAATACAAACCTGAAAAAGAACAAAAACAAATGGAAGACGGTGGTAATACAGTAACATATGAAGAAGAACAGATTCAAAATGAATTAAAGGAAATAACTCCAGAAGAAGCAGAGGAAATGAATGAACAGAATGAAGTAAGTGAACAGTAAGAAGAAGATTATGAACAGATAGAAGAACAGGATGAGGAAGATGAGGTGGAGTCAGAGGAAGATAATAGTGATTCAGAATCACAAGAAGACGAAGAATAGGATTTTGATTAATTTACTCTTTTATTAATATTAAACGTGTCTTCCGAAATCGCTAATATTTTAATCAAAGAAGACTCAATAGCAGGCAGTTATTTGTATATATTTTTCACTTAGAGTAAATAGTATTATTTCAAAGATAAATTAGCATCAGATACTAATATTACTTTCAAAGAATGAATAAGATAAAAATATAGTTAAGGACCTGGATTTGGAATTCCTATTCCCCCAGAACATGTCTGAAATCCTTCTCGGTCATATTCAGGGTCAAACATTTCTGCACAGTCTTCTTTATCATAAGGGATTGTTGGGTCATAATCTTCTCTATCTAAACCCTCATCTTCATCAACTGAAGCTAAAACTGGATTGGCCATAATTCCCATTAATATGAAGAAAGTCATTATGGAACTTATAATAGTAATAACTACTTTGTTCATTTAATTCACTTTAATTGTGATATTATTAAGAATATTGGTCATTTTGACATAACATCAACAAATACTTTTAGGCTCTGAAATTTAATTACTGTTTATGAAATATAT
>DATFCH010000411.1:0-4856 GCA_035253345.1 Nitrososphaeraceae archaeon | reverse complement strand
ATTAATTAATATTAACCTCGTTCTCTAATTTTTATATAATATATTTAGTAGTAATTTATCACCTTTCCGAACAAAACAATGGTCGTAACCGATTGGTTGTTTCATTAAACCATAGCCTTCTACTACTGCAAAAAAAGGAATCTCCACTATCCTCTCCTACTACTCTCATCATCATCCTCATTACCAGGAGGCTATGGTTTCAATTTATTACCAAATAAACGATAATAACAGGAATTTTTTTTCCGATATCTCTTTTATTCGCAATATTATTGTTGTTGAACTATACAACTACCTCAGGTCAGATACCCTAGTTCTTTCATCATTTTTCAGAAAGGATTTTCATCATACCATATATCTTGAATCTTTAGCGATAAAATGTGAAAGTATATTAGCTAATTATATTATATAAACTTACACCATATCTTTTATAAGAAAATTCAAATTGTAATCTATGTCAATCGAAGAAAAAATAATTGAAAGAATTTTTTCTTCAGGTGTAGCAGGTATAAAGAAAACTGATCTTAAAAAAGAATTTACATCTGTAGATTTAGAGATTATATTAAATAATTGGGTAAAACAAAATGAAATTATTATCTCAAAAAAAGCAAATACTTATTATTGTTGGCATAAAGATAATTATTTTCAACATTTATTAAATTCTGATCCTAAATTCAAATGTATTTTTGAATTATTAAATGAGGTTCAAACTTCATTCCAAAGTCTGTCAATATCCATGACTAAACAGATGGAAAAACTAGATAGTAAGATGATCTTATTAATGGATTCATTATTAGCAACAACTTCAAGTGCTACTACGTCAGAAAATAGTATATCACACCGAAATAATGAGGTTAATTTAGAGAATTTTAAAGAAGATTTTAATTTAACTATAAACAAGTATTCTGACTCAATAGGATGGATTCCATTATCGACTTTAAGAAATGATATTACAAAAAAATATGAAATAACAGAAAATGAATTTTATGAGCTAGCCGAACAATTAATTAATGAAAATAGATCTCACTATGAATTATCTTCTGGCGGAAATGAGGGAATACTAATTCGCGGTCTTATATATGGCTATGTAAGGTGTGTCTAATTGTATCCATACAATTTAAATAAAAATCCATTTCCTAGTAGCCCTACACCAAATTTAGATGATGCTCAAATACTAGGAGGAAAAAGACACAAAGAAGCAAGAAATTCAATTTTTAGCTGTATTAAAGAGCTTGAAAAAAATAAAGAATCTAGTAATAGCTTGGATAAATTTCGGATCATTACAGTCATTCAAGATGTAGGATCTGGAAAAACTCATCTAACACTTAACATAAAAATATCAGAAATAAAAGAAAATACAACTATTTCATATCTAGATTTATCGCAAGTGTATCCCAAGACTATACCTAGTATTTATCAATCACTGATTAACGGCTTTCATTCTGATTATTTATATAACTTGAAAAAAGAATTACTTTATTATATAAGTGATAAAACCAAGGACAATAACAAAATTTCAAAGAAAATTTTTAAATTAGGATTTTTTGAATCATTGTCTGGTAAAGGAATTGACCATAAAATTCTTCAAATATTAGAAGGGAATCTGGAACCTGACCTTGGATATATTGATAGCTTTATAGATAATAATTATAATAAAAATGAAATCTCTATAATTAAGAAAATAATCCTAGATCAATTTGAAGATAAAGAATCAATTACTCTGATTGATATGATTAACCGTCTATCGATTATATCGAAGCTTAATTTACAATTCTTTAACAAACTTTCGTTATATCAATTCGATGAATTTGATAATAATAGTGAAATCCTTTCATTTATAAAAGCACTTATCAACGCTCATATTCCTAATACAGTTTTAATGTTAATCCTCACTCCTGCCTCTTATCTAAAAATATCATCAGAAGATAGTTCAGTCTTTGATAGATTAGAGAAGGCAAACTATAAAATTGATTTGGCAGGTTCTAATTCATTTGAAGAAATATCAAATATAGTTTTAGAATATATTAAATTCTATAATAATAATACTGCTATTTCATATAAAGCTCAAATGGAATTGTTATCCAAAATAAAAATTTTATATGATGATTTTGATTTTCGAAATATTAGGTCAATCCTAAATATTATGTATAATGCCTTTGAAACTGCACAGGAGAAAAATATAACTTTTATTAATGAACAAGTATTAGATGATACCCTCCAAAAAACTTATCCAGGCGTGCGAATCAAGGGAAGTATTATGGATATATCAATTTCTGATTATATCAAGGTAAAAAATCAAATAGATTCAGTTGATGATATTAATATAGAAATAGTTGAATCTCTTCGTACATTAATTAAATATCTTAACAAATGTGAAATTAAATGTAAATACGAAGATTATCTTCCAACAAATGAAATTAATGTAGTTTATAAAGACTACAATGGGTCAACTTCTCAAATTGCAATGTTTTTAAATACATCAACTTCAACAGGCTTAACAAGCCTAGTAAACAAGGATTTAGTGAGCTCTAGCAAAAAATTCAAAAAATATCCCAATGTTTGGAAAAATAATAATGACAATAATAATGCTAATCAATATTCTTCAATTAATTTGGATCATTCAAAAATTGTTGATTTACTATATATGAGAAACATAATACATCAAAACCTTAATACTTCAGATGATTATAATAAAATAGTTTTATTGGCAAAATCTATTAATATGTGTTAGCCTAAACTTATTCATATTTGAAAAATTCAAATATTGAATAACATATATAATATATAGTGAAATTAAGACAATTCCTAACTTTGGATGATTTCCTAGAGAATATCCACCAGGAAGGATGTGGTATACTTGAGTATGAGGGAAATAAAATACCTTGTATCTATGTTCAACAACCATTCTATGATGATTTATTAAAAAAATCTATAGGAAAAAAATATGTAGTAGATTCTCTATTAAATATTTTTTATAATGGTCATTATGTTTTTGTAGATGTTCAATTAGAGTTTATTAATTTAGGAATGGAAGCAAATTTTCTAATATCAGCTAATAGTTCAATAGAATTTTTTAATGCATTAAGTTCTAGTGGATTATTAGCAATTATTCCCCATAATAATATAAATCCTAATACCTCAAATATATTTATGATTCAACTTCCTAACAAAGAAAAAATAATGAAAGGTGTAGAGATAATTAAAAAAAATTTAAGAATAAAGAAAAATAATGAATAAGAAACAATCTAAAAACAGAAAACAAGATAAATATGATTCAGAATCAAACGATACTCATTTTGTAGTTCCAAAGGAGATTGATACTCATTATAAATTATATGGAAAGCATAGTTGGGAAGTAAAATATTATGAAAAATGCGAAATATGTAACTCAAATTTTGATGAATTTGGTTTTTGTGCATGTGGGAGTGTTAATGATTAACACACACATTTCAATATAAGTTGCGACGACCGGGATTTGAACCCGGGTTACCAGATTGGCAATCTGATGTCCTAGACCAAACTGGACGATCGTCGCTTGTTACGAATTCAAAGAAGTATTGGGTATTTAGCCTTTTTTATTTAAATCATTTCCTTAACAGATTTCTGCTAATTATTTTATTAAAATGGATCATAATATAATAAATAATTACAAAGATAATTAAATGTGTATAAAGTATTGGTGTTTGAAGTTATTACTTTGAATAATTTCCTAAATTATATTTTTTAACTGACTTAAAGCTCTATTAAGAGTTAATGAATTTTAATATATTGCCAATATAAGACTAGAATATTCAACCAATAAAATTAGCTCAATTATGATTGTATTTAATAATGTGTAATCACAGTTCAAATAATTTTCTTATTTACTAACAAAATTAAATTTAAGAGGTATTGAAAAGATAATATGATATATTGTCGTAATTTAAGATTAAGAAAGTTTGTATATCAAGATGTAGTTGTTAGTATGATGATGAAAGCTAGAATATCCTGAAGTAACAAAACACTCTTATTAGATTCACAAATATATGAATTAAAAAATCAGAACTATTTGAGTTGTTTTTCTATTTATCTCATATTATAATTTAGTACAAGGTTTTATATCCGGAGCCAAATGAATTAATATGAAGATTTCGATTACTATAACCATTTTTTACCACATGATATTTTATAAATCTTAAATTATAATATGATTTACTTTAAAATATATTACATTTGTAAATATAGAGTTAAATTAGAATTAATTTATATTGTTATAACCAATGTCGATAAACCTCTTTTTTCGGAAACAAATCCATCTTTGACTTCTTCTACAATAAAAGTAGCAGAAATAATGTCTTTCTTTTGGCAATTTTTGGCATCTATTATTATGTAGTCATCTAATATATCTGCTAATTCCAAACTAGATTTGTTAACCGAATAAGTTACATTTGAAGAGGAATTAATTAATATAAAATTATCCTTATCATAATTTGCTATTCTTATTTGTTTCCCAGTATTTGGAAAGCATTTTATATTAAACTTTATTGCTCCTACGGGATGATATGTATACCTCTCTAGATTATTAACGATAATTGAAAAAAAGAATGGATATCCTGCAGTATATTCTGCCATCTTATTTATTCCATCATTCATAATGATATCAATTTTTTTTATGGTATCGCCGAATTTGATTATAATATCTCTAGATTTTATGACTGTTTCATTAATTTTTAGCTTTCTAATCTTTGCTTCTTCTTCATTAAGATTATATCTATCAACCCAGGCAATATAATCTACGGAAAGATCCTTCATAAACTCTGAACAAGTATTCTGATAATTTTTTACATCCTCTTTTTCAGATTTTATATTTTTGATAGACA
>DATFCH010000410.1:0-10850 GCA_035253345.1 Nitrososphaeraceae archaeon | reverse complement strand
AATCATTTGGGAACAAGTTTAATTTAATTCTGCAAATTATATCGGGTATTTCATAGAAACTTTAAAATTTATGAGTTTAAATATAATAATAAAGTAAATTTAAATTTAAATTTTAATCGCAAAATACAATAAGAAGAAATTTAACATACAAATATGTAGATGTTATTTTTTACTAGTCCTATAGGTCTCGGTCACGCAACAAGAGATTTCGCAATAATTAATAATATAAAAAAAACAGATGTTAAAATAAATTTTGTTACTGGTTCTGCTGCATACACATTTTTAACAAATTGTGGATTACATGTCTTTAATCTATATAACCCACCAACATTTAAAGTTGAATCAGGGAAAGTAATCCACTCATTCATATGGCTACTAAAGTATTTGTCATATTATAAAAAATGTAAAGAAATTGCAAAAAAAATTCTAAATGAGAATATTGAAAAAATTATAGTCAGTGATGAAGATTTTGCATCAGTTTCAATTGCAGAGGAAAAAAAGTTAACAAGAATTTTAATCACAGATATAATGAATACTAGTTTCACTAATGGTATTACATCAATAATAGAGAAGAAATTAAACAAGAAACTAAGTCAACTTATTAGACAATGTGACTGTGTCATAATACCAGACTATGGATCTGACAGTGAAAATTTTAGATATGTTGGACCAATTGTAAGAGAAATTAATGAAAATAGAGAAACGTTAAGGAAAAGATTTAATTTTACTAAAAAAACCATTGTAGTAAGCGTCGGTGGAACTGAGGCTGGAAAATACTTAATCGAAAAAACTATTGAATCTTTTAGAAAGTTAAAGACAAAATTGGATATTGATCTTGTTATTGTAGCAGGACCTACTCTACAAATAAATCCATCTAGTGATTTTAAATTATTAGGATATGTACCCAATTTACATGAATATATTTATGCTTCCGATCTTTTAATATCCTTGGCAGGAAGATCAACAATGGATGAATCAATAATATATAACGTCCCAGGTATATTTATACCACTTAAAAATCATTTTGAGCAAGAAGAAGGTGCTAGAAGATTGGGCTTTGAATATAGAGATATTTTCAGACTGGACAATTTGATTGAAGAAAAACTTAGTTCGTACTCTAATAAAGGAAAAAATAATACGAAAAATGGAGCACATGAAGCGGCTGAAATTATATCAAGCTTTATCTAAACTATATACATTAATAATATAACAGAAATTACATAAAGGATAGTATAATAGATGGATAGAGTAATTGTTGCGAAATTTGGAGGAAGTACCATTGGTCAAGATGGCAACCAAATACCTACTGTGATTGAAAGAATAAAAGATATGAGAAAAGAAGGAAAGAAAATTGTAGCTGTTTTTTCTGCACCAATAATGGAACATGAAGGAAAAGTAAAATCTATGACAGATATTGCAATAAGTATTGGTAGAAAATATGCTTCAGGTCAAAAATTAGATTCAAGTATTTTTTATGATACATATTTAAATATAGCCAAAAAATATATGTCCCAGAATTATCTAAATGAATTTGAATATCATCTTCAAAAATTTTACAGTTATGTTACTATCTCTCTAAACCATGCAGCTGAAAACAAAAGATTCATTGATGTTACTAGATCAAGAATTCTTGCATATAGTGGGGAAATTACCATGTCATACCTCATGGATTATATAATGAGAAGTAATGGATTAAAATCTAATCATGTAGATATTGATAAGTGGCCAATCATAACTGACGATAATTTTGAAGCAGCTAATTTTATGTATGATGAATCAAAAGAACATAAAAACCACTTCCTTCAATTGCTAGAACAAAATGAAGTAATATCTATTGGAGGATTTATTGGAAAAACGATTGATGGACTTGAGACAACTTATGAAAGGGGAGGTTCGGATAGAACTGCAGCAGATATTGCAATAATATTGTATGATGAATTTAAGACACAAATAGATTTTGAAAAAGATAATATTGTATTGAGTGCTGATCCAAAAATAATAAAGGAAGGATTAGAGTATATCCGATATTTATCATATAATGAAGCAAGATTAGCTGGAATGTTTGGTATGAAGATTTTGGATCCTATTGCAATTAAGGAAATTGATGATAATAATCTAGATATCCCTATAGTGATTACTTCAATACTAAATCCTTCAGAGATTACTATAATTGAGAAAACCTTAGTTAATAGAAATAAAGATTTTTCAGATGGTAACAAAGGAAATGATAATTCGCTAATTAAAATTGTAACAGGTAAAAGAAATTGTGTAATCGTTAGAATGGAAAGTATTGCTGCTTCCTATTTAATTGCATCACTTGAAAAGGATAAACAATATCATAATTTTCTAAAGTTATCACCTTATAAAGTGGATGATATAGAAATTACAAGATTGTTATTTCTTGATGCAGATTATGTCAAACGTCATGAACGCCATTTTAAGGCTTTTTATCCAAAAGTTGAATTTGCCTATGGAAAAGGTGTAGTCACGTTAATTGGAGATATGATGTGGAAAATGCCAAATATTGTTTCTACTGCTAGTAGAACCGTTGGTGATTATGATATAAACATATTGAATTTAGATGCCCAAGAAGAAACATCTAGAATTCTTATAATTGTAGACGACTTGGATAACAATGTTGCAAATGCCATAAAAGCTATACATCTCCAAAGAGAGATAAGATCGGTTTAAAAATTACATATAACAATAAAAAATAACAATTAACCAGATACAACTAACAACAAGATGAGGTAAATGGAAGAGAAAAATATTATTTGGATCGATGGTCTTTTTTATGAAAGTCAAAATGCTAAAATACATATCTTAACACATTCTTTGCATTATGGTACAGCTGTTTTTGAGGGAATAAGATGTTATAAAACCTCAACGGGATTAGCAATATTCAGATTAGAAGATCATTTACAGAGATTATTTAATAGCGCAAAAATATATTTTATGAATATAGCTTATTCAAAGAAAGAATTAGAAAATGCTATAATAAATACAATTAAAAAAAATGGATTAGATGAATGTTACATTAGACCAATAGTTTATTTTAGTCATGGAAAAATGGGAGTTTATCCATTAAATAATAAAGTTTCAATCTCAATAGCTGTTTGGAAATGGGATGAATATATAAAAAAAGAAAATGATGATGAAAAAGGAATAAGACTAATGGTATCTGGTTGGATGAGAATAGACGGAAGAACAATGCCTGTTCATGCAAAAGCTACGGCTAATTATGCTAATTCTGCACTATCTAGAATTGAAGCAATTAAAGCTGGATTTGATGAAGCTATAATGCTTAATACGTCGGGGAAAGTAGTAGAAGCCAGTGCGGAGAATATATTTATAGTCAAAAACAAACAATTGATAACTCCACCAATTTCATCTGGTGCTCTTGAAGGAATAACACGAGACACAGTACTAGAATTGGCTAAAGAAAACGAAATTAGTATAGAAATTCGTGACATATCCAAAGATGAATTATATGTAGCAGATGAAATTTTTTTGACTGGAACAGCTGCAGAAATAAAATCAGTTGGTGAAATTGACAGTCGCATTATAGGAAATGGAAAAACTGGAATAATAACTGAAAGACTTAAGGTATTATTTGAAAAAGTTATTAGGGGAAATCACAAATACAGTAAAAAATGGCTAATATACATATAAATGACACAATAATGGATTGAAAAATTCCTGTTAATTTAAGGAAATAGATTAGCTGTAAGTGTTCTATTTCAAATCAATTATGATGTAGATTATTCGAAAGAAATCAAGAATTTCCTGTATTATAGCTGATTCTAAACATTTTGGAAGACTTTCCAAAATAAAAAATAAGTCTATATTGTCAAAAGATCCGTCAAATTATTTTATTTTTTGTCATTTTCGTCAAATAACTCGTCAAATACTTTATGCTATAATAAGGTACCTGATAGGACTATTCTTTTTAAGATTTACGTCGGTTAATTTTGAATGCCAATGAATGAGAGATCTCCTGAATAAAGTTTCAAATTATATAATATTGTATGTAGTTAACTATAGATCTATGTCAAATATTATGTCAATAGATTAATTAAAGTAGTTATGTAACAGGACTATGCGAAATAATCAAAAAATATGGGCGTGGTTTATAGCTGGTATATTCATTGCAGCAAACCTGCCATCAATGATAGAACAAACTTTTGCACAAACAACCATTAATGGTGCAGGAGCAACTTTTCCGTTTCCTTTAATAGATACTTGGAGAGTTGAATATCAAAATATCAAACCTGATGTAAATATTAATTATCAATCTATTGGTAGTGGCGGAGGAGTAAAGCAATTTACTGAAAAAACAGTAGATTTTGGAGCTTCTGATGCACCATTAAATGAAGAAGAGGCAAAAAAAACACCTGGTGCAGTGCATATTCCAGAAACTATAGGTTCTGTTGTAGCTGCATATAATTTACCAAATATAGGAGATGCAGAATTGAAGTTAACCGGTCCAATTCTTGCTGATATATTCTTGGGAAAGATAATTAAATGGGATGATCCTAAAATAAAAGAAATCAATCCAGAATTACAATTACCGTCAGAAAGTATTATAACGGTACATAGATCAGATGGATCTGGAACTACATACGTTTTTACAGATTATTTAGCTAATGTTAGCTCTGAATGGGAGGCAAATATTGGCAAAGGAAAATCAGTTCAGTGGCCTGTTGGTATAGGTGCTCCTGGAAATGAAGGTGTCAGCGGATCTATAAAGAGTACTCCGAATTCAATTGGTTATATTGAGTTAGCATATGCCCTAACTACAAATACAAAATTTGCAACTATGCAAAATAAGGATGGTAACTTTATAAAACCATCACTTGAATCAACTGCTGCTGCAGTATCATCGTTTGCACCTAAGCTTCCAAAAGGAGATGCATCATGGAGTCACATTTCCTTAGTAAATGCTCCTGGAAAGGATTCTTATCCAATAGCTAGTTTTTCATATATATTACTTTACAAGGATTTAAGTACAAATCCTTCTATAGATGAAACAAAAGCTAAAGATTTGGTAGGATTTCTATCATGGGCAATTACAGATGGACAAACTTTTGCATCTGATTTGGGATATGTTCCCTTACCTGATACGGTAGTTAAATTAGAGCAAGATACATTAGCATCATTGACATATAAAGGAAATCCAATACCTAAATAATTACACTTCTTTTTTAATTTTTAATTTATTAATTAAAAGCAAATTGTTGAATTTTAATTTTTTGATAATTAGATTAAACAAAACTGTAATTAAATTACGAATTTATTTTATTATGTTATTTAAATAATTTGAATTCTCTTTGTATATTGTAAATTGACAAGGCTAATAGATAGAGGATTGGAACACCTAACAAATATTATAATGAATATGGCTGAACTTTCTGAAATGTGTGTTCTTAATGCTATTGAATCATACGAAAAAGGAATTGTTAGAAAAACACAAATATTTGAATGGTCAGAAAAACTTAAAATTTCTCAATCTAAGGTAACTGATCTCGCTACAGAATTAATTATGCGTTATCAACCAGTTGCAACAGATCTAAGATTTGTTAGATCTTGTATGGAAATTGCTTATGGTTTTTCTAGATTTGGAAGATATTCTTATGATATTATAGAAGTACTAGAAACAATGGGTTCGATTAGTGGATGTGATAAATCTCGTGTCATGGCTACTTCAAACTTAGCCTTTGAAATGATAAGATTAAGTATAGATGCATTACGAACTAAAGACCAAGAAACTGTTTCAAAATTATATGACATGGATAATTCTGTTGACGCATTATATCGAAATTATCTAAGAGATTTAATTACTCCAAAAATAAACCCTAATGATCAACTTCTTAATGATCCAAGATGTGCTTTATCTGCACTATTGATATTGAGATATTTAGAACGAATAGCAGATCATGCATGTAGTATTGGTGACTCCGTTTATTTCATAGTAACTGGACAATCTAGTCCCAGAAAATAACGTTTTCTATAAAATTTTGAATAATAAGTATTTTATTTTATTATGTATATAAATTATTAATCCATATTTTATATTAACATAATTCTGAATAATATTATTCAATAATGTATTTTAATATTTTAATAGTTGGATATGGTGGCGCTTAATTTAAGATATTATTTACCTAGTCTTGTAACCTAATAATGAAACAATTCTTGTTAGAAGATGTATATTAAACCACAAAACAAAGAATTGTGTCCATTTATGTAAATAAATAAATTACTTTCACCATCAGAAAAAAGTTTGATAGAAAGGATAATGCAATATTTCAAAGACAGAACTGAATCTTTTGATAATTACTATTCATGTATTGATGAGGAAGAATAATTGTGATCTAACACGTGCTTACAATTGGATAAAGTTGCTCATTTATTTACATAATACAACAATTATAAATAAATATTGAATCTTATGAATGGAGGTGTATTTATCATAAGTTAACAACATCGATATTATAAATTAAATTTTTTAAAAATTATGTTCTATAATGCACTGGTCTTTTTTCAATATTTATAACTTCACCTATTGTTTGGTTTAGAGCTTCTTCTGCTATGTCACTTGCATGTTCTGCGGTACGTCTTAGGTCTTCAAGTAAAAGTTTTATAAAAATTTTATATTGATTGAATTCTCCATGATCTGTGTTATCTAGTAAAGAGACAATAGTGTTTTCAAGAATTTGTACATTTTCTTTTCTATCTACTATTTTGTCTGCCATTAGGTAATCTCTTCTTAAAAATGCCTCAACGGAATCATTGAGGTCCTGCAAAGATAAATCACTCATTTTTTTAATATTCTCGAGAATATCTGGTGGAATTTTTTCTTTGATTGATAGGCTTTTTTCCGCAAATTTGGAAGCATGATCTGCAATTCTTTCAATGCTTTTTACTGCTAATCTATAACTTAAACAATCAGAGGTTTTTTTTAATCCAACATCATTAAGTATTCTCTCATTTTTGGTTGCGATGACAAGATTTCTTAAAATATAAAGGCTAAATCGATCAACTTCATCATCAGATTTAATAATGGCATTAGCCAATTCAGAATTTAATTCTATTAATGATGTCATTGCATCTCTATGCATTGAAGTAGCAAGAAGAAACATCCTTCTAACTGCAGTGTTTACTGAAAGTTCCGGAAGTGTTATCAAAACTTGAATGGTTATTAAATCGGATGAATCAGCAATTATTTCAGTACCTACCAAATTTCGACGAACAACCTCTCGTGCAGCTTCACGTTGAACAGGGTTAATTCTTCCTAATTTAGATTTGAGATTTATTATATTGTATCCAGCAAGATACATTGAAACTACTTTTCGTTTAAGAGAATTAGCGTTTTCCTCTTTTAGAACTTGTACTGTTGCTTCATCAACGGCTTCAATTGAAGATCTAGTAATATCCGATATTATTGATAAAGTATTATCAGGTTCACGAATAATGGTTACAGGATCACCCGGTTTTAGATTTAGTTCACTTACCCATTTTTTTGGTAATGATAAGACATAAGTAGATTTACCAGTAAATTGTATTTTCCTGACTTCACTACCGTCCATATACGTGGTCAATAGTTATTGTGAAAATAACAATACATGTATAGTTTACGTTTAGTTATAGTATAGATGTATTGTTTCTATATAGATAAAATCCAAATAAAATACAAAACTCATGTAAGTTTTGAAGTGGCCATGTTCTTTCTTTGTGCTATCAACCTTAAACCGATATTTAATCCTAAAATAATGAGGATCAAAATCAAAGCAGCACCCCATCCAGTAGCGTGGGCTGATTCATATGGTTGAGATGCTAGTCTCCATATTCTAAGTGGAAGGGCATCTACAGGTCCAGTAAATGACGTAAAAAATAAACTGGTTCCTAATATAGTCATAATTAATGGAGCGGTTTCTCCTGCAATTCTTGCTATTGATAAAACTATTCCAGTTAGGACTCCACTAATCGCAGTCTTTACTACTATAAATAGTGTAATTCTCCATTTAGGGATTCCAAGAGAATGAGCTCCTTCTCTAATAGAATTTGGTACAATTTTAAGAGTTTCTTCAGTTACTCGGGTAACAATTGGAATCATGATTATAGACAGTGAAAAAGCTCCTGCAATAACAGAAAAAGAACCGATAGAGAGAACTATTAATATATATCCCACTATGCCAATGATTATTGAAGGCAATCCAGTTAATACATCATTAAAAAATCTCACAGTAAAAGCAAATTTACTGTTGCTCTTTGCATACTCTGATAAATAAATTCCAGCTAATACACCTATAGGCACTCCAATAAGAGATCCTAAACCCACAACAATTAAAGTTCCTTGGATAGCAGGGCCTATGCCTCCTTTGCCAGACCCTATTGAACCTGGTCTTTCCATAAGGAATTCGAAACTAATGGCAGAAGCGCCATTTTTGAAAACCTCAAAGAGAATACTACCAAGAGGGATTATCGCAAATATCACACAAGCAATAGTTAAAATTGTTACTACTCTATTAAGATATATTTTTTTATTAGATGATTTTTCCATAATCTCTCTTATCTTATTTCTTTGTTCAATATTCTGATTACTTGTTTTGTTAGTTTTGGAAGACATTATTATGCTCTACCCCCTGGATTAGAAGTTTTTACCATTTTGAACACCAAAACCTGCGCTACGACATTTATCATCATCGTAAGCAAAAGTAAAACAGCTCCAAGACCTATAAGTGCAGATAAATGTAATTCTGAGAATGCTTCATTAAATTCATTTGCTATTAAACTCGATAAAGTTTGACTTTGTGAGAAAAGAGATGTTGGAATAGCATTTAATCCTATTGCATTACCTATTATTAGGGTAACTAACATTGTTTCACCTATTGCTCTTCCAAGTCCGATTATAGCTGCTCCTAAGATTCCAGATTTGGCATATGGAAGTACAGCAATTTTAACAGTTTCCCATCTAGTTGCACCTAAACTATATGCGGCTTCTCTTTGAGAATTGGGTACAACAAGTAATAATTCTCTAACGATGGAAGAAATTATAGGAATTATCATTATTGCAAGTACTACACCAGCTGAAAATACATCTAGCCCAAATGGTGTTTTAGCAAAAAATGGTATGGATCCACCAAACAAATTGTGTAAAGGCTTTTCTACGAAATCCACTAACCAAAATCTAAATACAAATAATGCCCAAAAACCATATATTATACTTGGAACTGCTGCTAACAATTCAATAATAAATGATAAAGAAGTTTTCAATTTTGAACCAGCTATTTCGCTTAAAAATATTGCAATACCTAAACTAACAGGAACACCAATCGCCATTGCTATACCGGAAGAAACCAGTGTACCTATAATATATGGTAAAGCTCCAAACGACTCCCTATCTGATACTGCATTCCAATTCGTACTAATTAAAAAATTAAATCCTTCCTTTGTAAAGATTGCTTTTGAGCCATCTCCAACTGCAAAAATTATTAAAACTAACATAAAAAGAGTGTATACAGCTGCTCCAAATATTACCCATTTGAAGACAGGTTCGAATTTAGACCACTTTTGTAAAGGACCAAGTGAATTATTGTCATTATGTTTAGTTAAATTCGTATCTAATGTTACGCCTCGAAACTTTATCATCTTTCATATTTTTTTATATATCATATAGTTTTATTATAGACGTATATAGTTTATATAGTTGATTTATCAAATAAGGTTAAATTTAAGACAATAGAAAAAGTAAAAAATGGAAATTATAGATGAATCATTGATAAATTTAATCAATAAAAAAATTACTGGATTTAAGCTACTAGGTATAGGCTCCAGCTTGAGAAAAAATTCTTCCAGTACCAAAATCCTAAGAATGGTTTTAGAGAAATCACAGAAGTATGGAGCTAATGCAGAATTAATCGAATTACATAAAATTAATTTACCAACTTTTAATCCTAATAAACCGAGAGAAATTTCTGATGATATTACAAAATTAAATAATCAGATGAGAAATGCTGATGGATTTATCTTAGCTACACCTGATTATCATGGATCGATGTCAGGAGGAATGAAAAATTTTTTAGATTATTATTGGTATGAATTATCAGGAAAAATATTTGGATATATTGTTTCTTCACATGAGAAGGGGTTGACTGTTATGGATCATATGAGGACTGCTATACGTCAATGCTACGGATGGAGTTTGCCTTATGGTCTTTCTATTCATTCTGAAGAGGATTTTGATCAATATCATAATATTAATAATCCTCGATTACAGTTACGCATAGAGAATATGTCCCGCGATATTGTTACATATGGAAAGCTATTACGAATGCAATTTCTTACCGATCTTAATAATAAAGAACCAACTACATTTGCTTTTCAATTTACAAAATAGTAATTAATGAAATTTTTTCATATCATCTTAGTTATCATTATTAATGCTATTGAATAAACATATAATTAATATCGAATGTTAGAATGAAAATATCGAAGTCTATTATTCCTAGCTTTAAACTTTACTTTATCGTTTGTCTTTTATAAAAGTAGAAAAGAATCTTCTAAAAGAATTGATCTATGTTGAACACAATATCTACAATAATTTTATATTTGTTCTGGAGAAATCAGATGAGGCGGTTATATGAATTATTTTCTCCAGAATTAACAGATATAGGTAAATCGAATATACTAAACTCGAATTAATAAGTCATTATTATAGATAAATTGTTTGTTTATAGTGATGTAAATATATCACTATAGAAAAGATCTAATATAGCAAGAAGCCCCATTATCTTCTATAATTTATATAGATTATTATAAAAATGGGCCATAAATAATCTTGTCATTTA
>DATFCH010000409.1:0-7779 GCA_035253345.1 Nitrososphaeraceae archaeon | reverse complement strand
ATTGGTTCATTTCTATTGAGAAGAAAGGAAATCAAACAATATGCATATATTTCACTATCTTTTAAATTGCTGATAATTGGATCTTGTTTGTCTTTAATTGCAGGACCTTTTGATTATTTATGGCATCAAATTTTTGGATTTGATGGCCTCCTAAGTCCAACACACATAACTTTAGCTACAGGAATGCTGATTAATTCCGTTGCAGTATTCATAGGATTGTATGGAATAATAAATAATATTTCACATTGGAAATCTGTAGGTAAGCTTTTTCTTATTCCTTGTCTCTCTTCATTATGGTTTACATCAATTTGGTATGTTTTTATGTTCATTTTACCGTTTTCTGAATCTGATTTTTTTAACTTTAATTTAAACACATATGCAGCAACTTTGATAGCTAGTATTTTTCTTCCATTATTGAATTCTATTATGTTTCTATGTTCATCAAAGGTATTTCATAATTTTTTAGGATATCCGTTTATAATAATCTCTTTATTAGTATTGGTAAATACTTTTACAACTATTCTTCCAACTGGCTATTTGCTCTCTCCTTTTATTCCTTGGTATCTTATTATAGTATTAGGTGCATCTTTGCTTACAGATATAATATTAAATTCAAAATATATCAAAATTACAAGTCAATCTAAAAATAATAAGTTGATAGCTTCATCCATTATTGGTTCAATTTTCTATTTCTTTAATTATCCCATGCTCATATGGACATATGGAATTTTTCTAAATGGTAATTTAGAATCGTTAAATGACATAATGCCAACATTTCTTAATACTTTTGTGTCTGTAACTTTTATTACTATACCGGTAGGTGCCATTATGGGAATAATTGGATATTTTATATTCTCAAAGATTGAGAATTCTTTAAATGTTTTGGTTAACTACAAGAATAATCCTAAAGTTATGGAGTCTGACTCCTAGAATATAGTAGGATAAAAAGAAAATATTAGTTATTTTTAATTTAGTTTTAAACCAATATCTAGGAATTATAGTTCTTTCAATAATATATTGTTAATATATTAGAAATATAATATTAGAAGTCATACATATGACTATGATCATAGACATATATAGTGTTAGAGATTATTTTTATACAATAGAGTAGGTTATTTTAATGACAGTACATCATCACCACTGACCTTGGAACCTATTTCATAAGCATCAGAGACATCTTTTATAAACATTACTCCATATGGTTCTGCTGCACTGCCAAAACTATTTAAGAGGTCATCAACAATCTGTTTTGCAGAACTATCAGGTACAATAGTTTTAATTTCTATTCTCTTTACAAATTTTGGAATATTCGTTTTTCCAGTCATATATACATCGACTCTCTCTTGAGTAGCTCGTGGTGTTCTTCCTGTCCCAAAAATATCAAAAAATGTAATACCTACTTTATACTTCTGTAAAATATCTGTCACCTTAGAAAGGTCATCAGAACGAATAAAGATATCTATTTCTTTCATGCTATTAGATATTTAGTAAATCAAATAAAGTTTTCTTTACTTTTTTACTTTTGTGAATAGAAAAGGGTCTAGTTTCCTTGCTATATTTAGACATTCTTGAGATTTTTTTATTTCACTCATCATTTCCAAACATCTTCCTTTGTTGTACCAAGCTTTTGCGTAATCTTTTTTAAGTTCTATTGCTTTATCAAAGCATTCAATTGCTTCATCTAATCTATTAAGGCGGATAAATGTTAGACCTTTATTATGCCATGTAATTGAATTTGCAGGATTAATTTTCAGAGCACGGGAAAAAAATGTTAATGCTTCCTCATACTTTCCAAAGATTTCTAGAATTAAGGCTTTATCTCCTAAAGCAAGATCGTTTTTTGGATCAAGATTAATTGCAGCATCAAAACATCTCATGGATTCCTCCAAATTATTTTTATTTGCATATTTTTCTCCCTCGTTGACATAATCCTCAGCTAGCATATTCTTACTGAGTTCTTTTTCTTTTTTATTAGTAGTTAGATTTTTTTTTAAAAAAAACCAATTCTTTATTTTGAATGGCATATACCCAAAGATTTTAGTATGCTCAAACAATATATAATATCTTTCTTATTAATAGAAGGAATTTCTTCATTTATTTCGTACTTTAAATCTTGTATGAAATCATATATTTCATCGATTGATATTTCACAATTATTAAAACCTATAGATTCACTTATATTTTTATAGTTAGCGATATGATATGAAAGAAAGACTAATTTAGATAATAAATCTTCAAACTCTCTTTTATTAGATATATTTGATTCTAATCTAAGATCCATTTATTTCAGAAATCTTTTCCAAATGATATAAAGATTCTTCAAAAAGGAGTAAACTACGAATTCTCTATAAAAAATACATTCGTATAATACGATTATTAAATCATATTATTGTTTCTATATAATTTTAATATAATTATTGCATAATTAATATATTGTTGATATATATTTATTAATTCTAAATGAAGATTAAAAGTATTCCAGTTAATCTTATAGATATAGCAGAGGAAAATGTGAGAAAAAATTTTTCCTTTGGACAAGGTTCAGATGATAATCTGATTAAGACACACTTATCAAAATTTGATTTACTTCAACCCGTTGTAGTTCGATTTGATAAAGACAGTAAGAGATATAAATTATTGATCGGGCGAAGAAGGTTTTTAGCATTATCAGATAAGGGTGAAAAAGAAATTCCAGCAGTAATAACAGAATTAAAAGGTGCTGAAGCAGAAGCAGCTTCATTATTTGAAAACCTTATTCGCAAAGATCTTTCTCCTATTGAAAAAGCTATGATGGTGAAGAAACTTGTTGATTCCACAAAATCAGGAATTTCAGGTATATCAAAAAAATATGGGCTTCCAAAGAGTACAGTTAGTGAATGGTTGAGTATTTTAACCCTCCCTAAGGAAATAATGGAAAGAATAGAGAAAGGTGAAATTACATCCTATGAAGCAATAGCTATTGCAAGAAAACCTAAAAGCGTCCACGATGACTTAACCAAAGTAACAACTAGAGAGAAATTAGATGAAGAAATGATAAGATTGGGTGTAAAAAGAGGAGCACCAAAAGGATTATTGACGGTAAGATTGGTCTTTAATCCTCATAAAAGAAAAGAAATGGATATTTGGGATATCCTTAACAAGGAAGCAAAAGAAAGGGGTCTAGAGATTACAGATTATGTAAAAATAATACTGGCTAATCATGTTAATAAGGATAGTAATTAATTTCTAAAAGATTTACCTCATTTTTGATTTAGAATTTAATTGTTGTAAAGACCCGGTTAGATATACAAACAATTAGAACATACTTTTAATCACTTTATCAATAATACTGGACATTTTGAATGATGAGTAATTCCAGACGCAACACTACCCACCACTAACCTCTGGAATTTAGATTGTCCCTTAGTACCTATCACAATAAGGTCAATATTATTTTTTTCAGCATAATTTACGATAAATCCTGTTAATGAATTCATATCATCCTCTAAAATTTCCACTTTTGTATTTATTCCCTTATCCTTTGCTGATTTTTCAATAGGTTTTATCCATTCTTCTGCATTTTTCTTGCGAGTGTTTGTATAAGCTTCTACCAATTTCAGGTCTCCATATTTCGCTCTTAGCCCTATAACTCCTCCTTGTTTGATATTTTCAATAACATTAAGGAAAATTAATTGGGCTTCTTCTAGTGATGAAAGGTGTATTGCATAATTGGCTGCATTAAGTGAAGCATCAGAGCCGTCAAATGCTAAAAGAATCTTTTTAAACATTATTTAAAAACCTTCAAAAAAATTAAAGTGGTGTCATTTTATCAATTAGTTTTGCATGACTTATTTGTCCATCCTCTTTATGAATTATTAAATCCACGGTATATTGGATTCCATTCATTAAGAAGGTTACTTGAACATCCCATGCATCAATGCGTGAAGACACGGCATTACTTCTGTCTAGTATTGGATCAGTTGAATATGGAAAAACAACTCGTACATTAAAATCCTGGATATTTTGTCCGTATAATGCTTCTATAGCTTTTCGAGATGTAGTAGCTATTTCATTTTCTGTTACTAATACCATAATTAATTATAATGCAATTAGTAAATATAAAAAAGTATTGTTAAAAAGGCATTCTTATAATCATAAATTCGTAAATTACTCTACGGATTTCTATTGCAAAATAAATAGTTTATTAATTTACGAATTCATAATGATTACATATAACATGCTTTAGTAATAGAATAATTATTATGTACCAAATTTTCAGTGAAGGTGTAAAAAGAACGATTGGTGAAGATGCAAGACGACTAAATTTGTTTGCTGGTGAACTGATTTCAAGCCTTATAAAAGCTTCATTTGGACCAGGAGGCAAAGAGAAAATGTTCATAGATATACTTGGAGAAATAACATTAACAAAGAATGGAGCAACATTTTTACGAAAAATTGATGTTCAACATCCCGCTGCTAAGGTATTAATAGAAGCATCAAATGCTGTAGATAACGAGGTAGGAGATGGTACTACTTCAGTAGTTCTTCTGGCAGGAGGTCTTTTGCAGAGGGCAGCCGAATTGCTAAAAATGGGTATTTCACCAAATCTAATTTCTAATGGCTATCGAAAAGGTCTAGAAATTTCGTTACAAGTATTAGATAAAATCGCTGAAGAACCAAATAACATGAATACTTGTGATTTGATGAAAAATTTAGCCAAGACTTGTCTTGGTACAAAAATTACCTCTTATTCTATAACTGATCAAAGCAAGAGTTTGGGAGATCTCATAGTTGAAGCCATCTTTACTCTTACGAATAATCGTTTTGACAAGGATTTTGATATGGATGATATAAAAATAGAAGAAAAATTAGGAAATATGTCTGATATACAGTTAATTAAAGGAATTATAATAGACAAAACATTTGATAACCGCTTTATATGTAACAAAATTGAAAATGCAAAAATTCTTCTCATAGATGATGATCTTGAACCAAAAAGAACCAAGACGAATGCTGAAATTATCGGTAATTCCTACAACCAAATACAAGATTTTATCATAGCTGAATCAGAAATTGTAAGGAAAAAAATTGATAATATCATAAGATCTGGAACCAATATTGTTATATCTCGTAAAGGGATTAGTCTAAGTGCAAGCACTGCTTTAGCAAAAGAGAATATAATTTCTATCAAAAGAGTCAAGGAAAACGATCTTTTATGGCTTGAGAAAGCCACAGGTGCAAAAATTGTTGTTGATATAGACGAGAAGAATCTAAAAGAGTCTTTAGGATTTGCTGGAAATGTATACGAAAAGGTGGTAGGAGATGATAGGATGACATTTGTTGATGGATGTAAACATTTAAAGTCTGTAACTATTTTATTAAGAGGAAGCTCAAAAATGGTTCTTGATGAATGTCATAGAACATGTCTAGATGCAATCAATGTTATCAAAGATTTCATAAAAAAGAATAGAATCGTTGGTGGTGGTGGTGCATCCGAAGCCATTATTGCATCTAAATTAAGAGATATAAGCTATACGATCAATAACAGAGAACAGATAGTTCTCCAAAAATTTGCTGAAGTTTTGGAAGAAATTCCATTAATTATTGGTAAAAATTTGGGTATGAATGTGATAGATATTCAGACTAAATTAAGATCAAAACTTAATGATGTTGATGTTGATAAAAAGAGAAATATTGAGTGGTACGGGATTAATGCCAATAAACGAACAGTAGATAAAGTCTTTCCTGAGATCATCGAACCTAGTTTGGTAAAGGAGCAAGTTTTAAAGACAGCTGTCGAAGTTGCAACACTTTTGATATCAGTCGATGATATTTTAATGGCAAAACAATCTATGAATACACATACTCATGATGATGGAACGGTACATTCTCATGAAGGAGGAGAGAAAAAGCATGATCATTACTTTGATAAATTAGGAAAAAAACAACGTCCTGCACATCATTACTACTAATTTTTAATTGAATAAACTAAGACAATAATATTTTTAACAAGTTAGTTATGTAACTCGAAAGCTTATTATGATAGAAATTTTGCTAGATAGATTAGATTAAATTTACCGATATAATTTCAATAATATTCGTTACAACACAGATATTATAACTACCCTCCGTCATTTGAGTAGACCGATTTGGAAATTTTCAGTAGAACTTAAAATTAATGAACTATGATCTATAAAAAAGTAATATATTATTAGATACAGCTATTTTTATCCGACATTGGAAGCAAGAATATATTGATGTATATCTAGTGGTTTTTCAAACAAAACTTCGGTAAAATGATCATCGTTGTCTAATTTGACTTGAAAGATGATTCTTCGTAACATATTAGGTACGCCTATCATTACGTTATCAGTTAGTAGTAATTTATTTACATTATTTTGAATATCTATTATTGATTTTTTTGACCTCAGTTCATCTATTATATAAGAAGAATAAATTACCAGTGTTTCGTTCAAGTTTATTTTCAAATTTCTTGAAAGCTTTTGCTGTATCATGTTAACTAAGTTGTAAAAGGTTATCTCATCTATCTTATCTATGTATTCAAAAGAAAGATAAGATGAAGGAATATCTGGTTCTCCTTTAAATTGTATTTTAATTTGTATCATTATTTTTATCTTTTTGGGATCTGGGCTTTAGGTCCATTATCAAAGTCATATGTATGACCTTTTCCTCTATAAAACTTAGGTCTCACTGGGTCGCCATCTTTTTCTCCTTTCTTTGTTAGAGATAATCCAGCCATAAGTTCTACAATCAATCTATTGGCCAATCCTGATGTAATTCCTCCATTATATGAATTTACATCGCTCACGTCATAAGTAGGTGAAACTTCTACAAGATCAAAAGCGAATCGATCTGGATCAAATGATGTCGACAATAATCTCATCAATCGCATACCCTCTCGTGATGTCAATCCATTTGGTTCAGGTTCTCCAGTTCCGGGGGCATACGCTGGATCAAATGTGTCTATATCCCAACTTACGTATACTGCATCAACATTATCATTTGCTCTATCAGCTGCTTCTTTTGCTATCTGATCAACTCCTAACTCCTCTACATCAAGCATAGTAAACCATTGAAAATCTTGATCAGCCATCCATTTGTACAGATCCGGTCCAGGCCAATAACCTCTTGGCCCAATTAAAGTATAATTTTTACCCTTCAAACATCCTAATTCCATGATTCTTCTTATATGTGCTCCATGATCATATTTGAAACCACAAAGTCCTTGTGGGGCACAATCAGCGTGGCAATCGATATGAATCATACCAATATTTTTGTATTTTTTAGCTAGAGCTCTGACATTTGCGAAAGTGATAGAATGATCACCTCCCAAAATGATCGGAATAGCATCTATGTCCAGAACTTCTTTAACCTTGGCAGTCATTCGTCTATGAGACTCGATTACGTCACCTGGCGATACAACAACATCTCCATAGTCGACTGTTTTAAACACTCCAAAAGGATCTACACCAGTTTCAATATTGAAGTGTTCATAAGGTGGAGACGGAACAGTGGATGCTGCTCGAATAGCTCTAGGTCCATATCTTGTACCTGGACGAATAGTTGTGCCAAAATCAAATGGTTCTCCAATAATAGCCATGTCCGGGTCTACTTTTTTTAGTTCATCAAAATTTCTCATCCATGGCAGTTTTAAAAAAGTTGGAATTCCAACAAATATAGGTTCATCATTTCCCTTGTAGGAGTCACCATAAAATTCCATTCCCATATCTAATCAATTATTAATTAACCTAATTATTTTTAAATATTACTAATTAT
>DATFCH010000408.1:0-3191 GCA_035253345.1 Nitrososphaeraceae archaeon | reverse complement strand
TAATTTTGGCAGCATGTTCTATTGAATTAAATTGATATTTAGAAGGAACAAACTCTTTTACTCCACCTTCATTTGGAACAACTGGAATTAGTCCAGCAGCCATAGCTTCTAATACTGATATGCCAAAATGTTCTCCTATCATTGGATGAAAATAGATTTTGGATTCTCGAATGATAGAGAGAAGCTTATCTAAGTTAGCATTAATTTCAAATGTAATAAAGTCAGTCAAATCAAGATCTAAAACCATCTGTTTAATTTCTGAATAATAATCAAAAAAATAATAGTAAAGGTTTCCAACAATTTTCATCCCTTTGCCAATATTGTTATCTTTTAATATTTTTGCAAGCTTTATTGCATTTTCAATTTTCTTATGAGGGGCGATACGAGCTATTACAAGAATGGTATTATTTGATGGATTATTATTATTATTATTATTGACATCGGATGTTAATGCAATATTATGAAAGGTCTCAATATCTATAGGTGGATTGAGTATGTAAATATTGTCTAATCCCATTGCATCAACTATTGCCCTCCGACTGAATTTAGAATTGGTAATTACTGTAGAATTTCTCATCAAATTCCAATATCCATATTTTATTAATTCATAATATTCTGATATTCTGCCACTACTGCTGCTGTTGTTGTTGTTGAACTGTAGTCTAGTTTTGTAATTCTTTGAATTACTGGTATTATCTTCGAATTCTTTGTGATGTGAAAGAAAAATAGATTGTTCTGTCATCCCAAGATCTGTTTTTAAGTAATCAATACTTTCAGAATCTATGTGATATTTTGTACTGGGAAAGTGACAATAAGTAATAGTATTATCTTTTGAAAAAGATGGATGATAATAAGGAGCTGCATCTCCATTTGTATTTATTGTAATATCATAATTGTAATCATTATGATTTTTTTTTTGTTGTTGTTGTTTCTGCAGTTGCAGCTGTTGCTGCTGCTGCAGCTTTTGATGCCTGAGTTCTTCCAATATATTTATGATATTAATTTTGTTTATACTTTTCATAACTGAAACAAGCTTTTTGCCGTATGAATTTTCTAATTTTGATATATCGGGACTTTTTAAGGTTGTGAGATCAAAATCTATTCCCATTTCTAATAATGCCTGCATAGTTACTAGTGCTAGTCTTTCAGCACCACCACAAGGATTAAAATCGCCATGTATTACATTTGCTTTCATATCAAATAGCCTATCTTGCTATGGTCAAATCCAATCCCTATCTTTTTCAATTCTATTTCTATTTCTGCATAAGCTCACAAAGTATTTAGAGAGGCGAATTAAAATGTGTCAAAAGCTGAGCAATTTTCTTATAATGCATATTGCCATAATAGTTCGATATTATTACTTTGTTAAAAAACTCGTCGTCGTCGTAGTAGTAGTAGTAAACTATTATGCATTCTATATAATAATTATTATTAACGTTTAGGCTCTCATTAAGGTGTTAGCGAATGAAAGTATTAGTTATAAGTAGTCCAAATTTACCTACTCCACCTCCCGATTAATTTCATTCATATTTATTGAAGATCGAATGGAGGCCTGGAGGCTGTTGTTATGTGGGTTACTGAAAAAATGGCTAGTAAAGCTCACGATGTGACTTTGATATCAGCTAGAAATGCTTCTGTAGACAAAGAAGATGAAAAAGGAATACGAAAAGGACAACAAAAACAACAACAATTGTCCTCAAATTTGAACATAGTAGAAACGATAGAACCTTCTTGGGAAGGAACAGTTGCTGAAGAAGCTCATTATCTTATGTACAGGGAATTATTGGAAAAAGAATACGGAAATGGAAATGGAATAGTATGGGATAACACATGGCATTGCTTTTCTTATTTATCTGCAAAAAAATTTCCAAAAATGAAACTAATTCATACCAATCATGGCACAGTAGAATGTCAAAAAGTTCCAGTTGATCAGTTGCAATTTCCTAGATATATTGGATTATCTAGACTTCATGCTAAATACATGTCCTCTCTCCTTAAAATACCTGTTAAATATGTCCATCACGGAATACCTTTATCTTCTATAGAAGAAAAAACAAAAAATAATAATTCTAACAATAAAAATGGAGATTACCTTCTATCAATAAATAGAATAGTCAGAGAAAAAGGTATTGAAGATTCAATAGATATAGCTATGAGGACAGGAAACAGAATAAAAATAGTAGGTAATGATATACACGTATCAGACCCTTCATATGTACAAATGATACAAGAAAAATGCCAAAATTCCAATGGTATGGCAGAATACGTTGGTCTAGTAGATAATAAAACAAAAATAGAATTAATCAAGAAATGTAAAGCTGTTATTGCATGCCCTAAACCTACATGGATCGAGGCATTTGGACTATATGCTGTAGAAGCTAATGCATATGGTAAACCAGTTCTAGCTCTATCTAACGGAGGGCTAAATGATATAATTATAAACAAAATCAATGGTTTCCTAGCAGAAACTCCAAGACAATTAGAAGAGTATGTTGAAAAGGTTTACGAATGTTCCCCAGAATCTTGTAGACATAGAGTCGAAAAATTCTTTACAGATGAGATAATGACCAAAAACTATCTTCATATTTTCGAAGGGGTAATGGAAGACGAGCCAGAATTTAGATGGTAGTAGCAGTAGTAATAGTTGTTAAGTAGATATAGTTGTTATTATTATTTTATTATTATTTTACTAATACTAGATCAATTAATTAATAAATTTAATAAAACAATTAGATATTGGAAAAGCAAAATTGTTTATTTATCTGTATTTTCTATTTTCTATGATTGATTTGATTACTTCTTCCTACTAATAATTATAGACAAGTTGTTTGTTGTTAAGATAAACAAAACTTTCGTATTCGGCTTGTGCAGCTTTATTTAAAAGTTCATTGACTAATTCACTTTCCATTTCTCGTTTCATTGTTTTTGCCAATCTTTTATAAAATTTTGCTTTCAGCGCGGGTATTTCTTCTGGTTTTATAATATTTCTTGATAGGGCTATTTCAATAGCTTTAGAAAAAGCATCGCTATCTACTCTTGTTTTTATTTGATTAAAATTATTTAGTCCTATTCTTATTCTTGAAGCCTGATATTTTTTAAAACTTGGTATTCTGTATTTAGTAGGGATTAATGGAGTATACTTAAAGTTAGCCCCAAAAGCTGACATTCTCATCCAGGTATGAAAATCCTCT
>DATFCH010000407.1:0-2555 GCA_035253345.1 Nitrososphaeraceae archaeon | reverse complement strand
AATTCGGGTTCTTTATTTATAGTACTAGAAAACGGCTTGATTTATGCAGGTTTGAATCTATTAAATTTTGCAAAAATTAAAAAATAAAAAATAAATCTTATATAATAACAATAATTTATAAGATATATTCTACATTTTTGATAAATACTATTAATAATAAATAGGAAACAATTAAAGAATTATTTTACTACAAAATACAACAATAAAATCAGTTTTATAATGATAATCACATTTTTTATTGGCTTCTAACTATGTTGGCTATCTTTCTATAAAAATTGAAAGAATAGAATAACTATCCTTCATAAATCATAAGGGTCTTTTCCTCTAGCAAAGTATGAAGATTATGTACCGCACGATACACCTCAGCTTCTTTTTTAGCTCCTGTACAAACTAACTTTCCACTTGCAAAAAGGAGAATAACCGTTTTAGGATCTAACATTCTATGAATCAATCCAGGAAATTGTTCAGGTTCATACATACTTCGTGGAAGAACTCTCGCAGCTAATTCTAAATGAATTTTACCGCCTAAGCTCGCTGATGCTACAATATTTTGTATTTCTATAATGGGTTCGTTTTCTATTTGAATATTTCCTTTCTTCAACTTTTGGACAACACTCTTTACTGCTTTAATAGCCTGATCTTCTGATTTTGCTCCAGTACAGACCATTTTCCCAGAACTAAAAATTAATGTAGCTGTCTTTGGGGATTTTAGCCTAAATACTAGTCCAGGAAACTGGTCTGGATGATACTCAACATCAGGGAAAATTTGTGTTATCTGATTTAAATTAACTGTTTGATTTATAGTTGCAGAAGCGACAACATTTTCAATGCTTACGATAGGTTTAGTTTGCGGCATAGTGGTATGCGGTCTGGGAACTATATAAATGTATTATATAAACTTTTATTAATTGCATTTAATAAAGAAAATAATATCCCATTGGTTGAGAATCTATTAATATAATATGCTTAAATTTAATATTCTTATATGTCATTCAGAATAGATCATGATTCACTAGGAGATATCAAAGTTCCTTTAAATGCATATTATGGTCCATTTACTGCTCGAGCTATCGAACAATATAAAGTGACTGGACTTAAACCACACCTGAACCTTATCAAAGCTTTTGTTATGATCAAAAGATCTGCTGCATTAACAAATTTTGAATTAGGTATTCTAGACGAGGAAATTGCTGACTCTATTATTGAAGCAAGTGATGAAATTCTAGCAGGTCAATTACTAGATCAATTTGTTGTAGAACCAATTAACTCTGGAGCAGGTACTGCTTTTAATATGAATACAAATGAAATAATAGCAAATAGAGCTCTGGAAATTTATGGAAAAAATAAAGGAGATTACACCACTATTAATCCGAATGACCATGTGAATATGTCTCAATCCAGTAATGACACATTTCCAACAGCAATGCATATTGCGATACTAATGAATATTACATTAACAGTAAGATCATTAGACATCTTAATCGATTCTCTGAAAAAGAAATCAATTGAATTTAAAAATATTGTTAAAATAGGAAGAACACATTTGATGGATGCGATACCAGTTACACTTGGCTCAGAATTTGAGGAGTATGTATTCTCAATAGAAAAGTGTAAAGAAGGAATTATCAATAACCATAGGAAATTGGAGTTCATTGGTTTAGGCGGAACAGCAGTTGGAACGGGTGCAAATACACCAAAAGGCTACAGAGAAAGTGTTGTTAAAAATCTATCAAAGATTTCTAGCTTTGATTTAAAAATGTCTAGCAATCTTTATTTTTTCCTTCAAAGCAAATATGATATAGCGGATTGTTCCTCAGGATTGAGAAATTTAGCGCTAGAGTTGATAAAAATTGCGAATGATCTAAGACTCATGGCTTCTGGTCCTACAGCTGGTCTCGCAGAAATAATCATTCCGGCTGTTCACGCTGGCTCATCTATTATGCCGGGGAAAGTAAACCCATCTCTTGCAGAATGTTTGAACATGATTTGTTTTGATATAGTAGGACGGGATGTTTCTGTTGCAATGGCAGCACAAGCAGGCCAATTCGAATTAAACGTAATGTTACCCGGTATGCTCAAGAATGTTTTAGATGTTACAGATATGCTGATAAATTTCTTGCCTATTTTCTCTAAAAATTTTATTGATGGAATTCAGCCAAATTCTGAAAAATTAAAAGAACATATTGAAAAAAGTCCCATTCTCATAACTTTGTTAAATCCATATATAGGATATCTCAAATCCGCAGAAATATACAAAGAATGTCTAAAAACAGGGAGAGGAATCAAGGAATTAGTTTTAGAAAAGAAATTGATGAAAGAAACAGAATTAGAAGATGCATTATCTTATAAACGAATTCTTGGAGTAGTCTAGATTTAATATGTTTACAAGAATTCATAAATAACATCCTTAAAATTTAAGTAACTTATTTAATGAAGAGTAAATACTAAATATTCCAATATAATAATAAACTAAATAAATGAATCCAGAATAGGATGAATTAACTGATTATTTAAGAAGAATTTTGAAATCAATAAAAAAAATTTTTAATTTATTA
>DATFCH010000406.1:0-2473 GCA_035253345.1 Nitrososphaeraceae archaeon | reverse complement strand
AGAAATACATCAAAATCTAGATACTTAAATTAGAAGTTAAGGTAAACATCTGAAACGGTAATTGGATTAAATTTACGAAGTTGGCATATTTTATTAATTAATATATATTTGTAAGGTAATAATTTGTTGTTGTTAATAGTCTAATACTATATCCTAATCTTCACAATAATATGATAATGTTTAAAGTTTTAAAAAAAAAACTCTATCTTAGCAAGATAATTTTATGATATTTAAAAAATAAAACAAATCAAGAGCTATTTCTAGAAACAGCTATTTCAATTGTTGAGACGTTGCGGATATTTCCATCTTGAGATTTTACAGTTTCAGAACCAATTTTGACTGATGGTATCTGATAACCCAACGTATTCATTCTTTTTATGATAATCTGTGAAACATCTACTGCCATGGGTATACTTTTTCCTCTCGCTTTTATATAAACGGTTGATTCGTTAGCCAGTTGAACCAGTGTGGCTGTGACGTAAGTCATAAGTGGTTTTTTCCCGATAAATATCTCGTTGCTAGATTTTGGTTTACTATCCGCATTTTTCTTATATGTAGACATTAATTTCATATTCTTACAATAGAATATAATGCTTGTTATATCTTAATTTCCTGAATTTTATGATTCTTGTTGTCTTTTCATCTATAAAGTCGCTAGATTTAGTAATTTATACATAAAATTGGTTAAATAAGACACAATCATTTAGTAATGTTAATTTAGTATACTAAAAATTAAATAACTATTCATTTTTGATTGTTGTAGTTTGTAATAAATCTCCAATTTCATTATGTATCGTTAGAAAATTTAATCCTTTGTAAGTTTTATAGGTTTAAGTTCCTTTAAGATACCTATCAGATTGTTTTCTATCAAAATCCTATAACTGGCTATAACTAAGAAAAGCACTGTACATTTGGTTGTTTCCTTTTGCTGTCTCAAGCATTGTTTCCAACATTTCTGTTCTAACCCTATTTTTCATATTTATTGATAATAGACAATAATTATAATTAAGATACATCATTTGAATAAAGATTTTTGAAAGCTTAAGTTGTATTAGTTAATTTTATAAGAAAATTATGACAAAATGAGTATAAAATCTAAAATTTTGTATATGGCTAGAGTTATACCAATAACGGTTCCAAAATAAAAGTCTATATTAAGGATACAACTAAATTGTATTTAGCTTTTAATATTAGAAACGTAATTTAGAGGTTTATGATATAGTCTATGATTAGACACGGGTATATATTTAATTAGAAATCTTGCAATTATCTTTATTTTTTCACATATAATCCGATGGTTCTTACAAACAAATCGTACATATGACATTCCATAACCAATACAATTATTTTTTTAAATTACAGATCCAATGTTTGCATTTGTTGATAATTAGCTTCCAAATATGATAATGTCTAAGTCCTCTTGAATATATATTGATTAATATCTAAAAGTATTATTAATTAAAATGCAAATATAAGATAGGAGAATACGATTCCAATATATAATAAATATTCTTGTAGGTGGTGAATTAGACCTTTTCATCAGAACTTTTCTTTAAAGGTTTGAAAATGTTTTATTAGATAATTATGATAAGATTAAATATAATTCAACATTTAGTTTTTACAATACCAAATTTATTGTTTATATTAGGTTTAATTAGTCTGCTCAATATAATTTTGATTACTGGTTCTCCTTTTAAAAATTATATATTGTTTATTGAAAATAATAACCATTTCCTTTTAAAAATTACTCCAATTTATGGAAAAGAAAATGTTGGTAGCTTTGGAGATGATTATATCTTTCCCCCGTTTAGAGAAGATGGTAGTAATGTAGAAGATAAAGATAGAGATGATGGTGTGAGTGGTAATAGTATAGAATATGAAGATGAAGATGATGATGATAGTAATGGTGGTGGCAGCAGTGGTAGTAGTAATAGTAATAGTAATGGTGGTGGCAGTTTAGAAGATAATGATAATACAGAAGGAGGAGATGAAGAAAGGATTAATGAAAATACTAATGATTTTAATCCCTTATCATCTAGTTCTACAAATACAGACGATAAAGCAAACCCAGATAACAAAGTCAATCCAATGATTGGCCAGCAATCAGGACAAGTTATCGAAGATGCATCCAAAGTAGGTCAACAAACAAATCAACCACTAAACCAAACTGTTGGTAATGAAGTAAACCAAACTCTAGAGCAACAGCAACAACAACAAGATATAGGTCAACAACCAGGACTACAAAAATTTGGAGTGGACGAGGTATAAAGAAGTAGGTCAACAGTAACTTTAGATTGTCAAAATGAACCTACACATATGAACTTAGATTTTATTAATAGAAACTTAATTTTAAAATATATAAAAATTCAATTTTGTATAATAGTTTATCATCTATTTTATAGGCAAGGATTTCTGTTACGAATGGCATCTTTTTGGATTAACATAAACATCATTTGATAAAACGAAATCCCTA
>DATFCH010000405.1:0-3693 GCA_035253345.1 Nitrososphaeraceae archaeon | reverse complement strand
AAAAATAAATTAGCTACTTAAATTCATAGTATAACATTAAAGAAACTATCTGACTAAATGACATAACTATTTTGACATTCTTATCATTATATGTAATTTTTAACGAATTGACATGAGCGAACTAAAGCTCGAATTTGTAGGTAAACAAGTTAAAGATATGTATGGCACATTAATGGGTAATGTTGTAGGAATTATTACTGATACGGATGGATCTATTGAATCTGTCAGTGTAAATTGTGGTGATTCAGGTTTAAAACAATTATCTTATGAACAACTCTTGGTACAAGGTGATTTCGTCATATTTATTCCTAGATGGAGGTTAGATGCACAAAAATTATTTAGACAAAAAAATTTAACACTTAAAAGAATTAAAGCTCTTCAAAGTTTAGTTGAAGAAGATGATACAATGAAAGATGATGCAGAAATTGTATATATTAAGTATGAAAAAAAATTATCCGAATTGGAGGAAAAAGAAAAATCGATTAATGAAAGGTTAAAGGAAAGATTAGATGATCTAAATAAATCAACAAAAAATATTAAATCAATTTTATTTGATTCCAAGTTACAGTACAAAAGTCATGAAATAACAGAAGAAACTTATCTCCAAGTTACAAGATATACTAAAGAATTGATGGATCATATTAATTTAGAAAAAGAAGAAATTAACAATATAAAAAGTAGACTTGAAGAACAGAATCTAGAAAACACTTTACCTTTGCCACATTCAATTCAACCTAAAGATGAAGAAAAAGAAAGTAGTAGCAATATATACGCTAATACTCCAAGTTCTACTACTACCACCACTGTTACTGCTTCAAGTACGAATAGTTCTAATTCCTCAAACACATCCTTACCGGAATCTTCGACAGACAACATACAAACTAAACTTACATATTCTAGTGAATCTGATCAGTATAAGCAGCAGCAGCACCAGCAGCATATACCATCTAATAATGCAGATCTTTATTCAAAATCAACTGACAATAAAATAGAAAAAAATACTACATATAATGAAGCTAATTGGCTAGATCAAGTTATAAACAACTAATTTTTGTATATAAAATTTTTACCTCAAATTAGGTAAATAAACAACTTTGAGTTTAAGAAAATATTATAAAATATAGAATCTAATTATTGGATATCATATTGATATTATGGTTAAAATTGATGACCTAGTAATATTATTCTCTTTGATAAATCCTGTTTTTGATACCACAATATATTTTGCAGGTATATTTGTTTTATAGGTACAAACATGCGGATCTAATGGATTCTCGCAAGGTTTAGCATCTTTTATTAAATAAACTAATTTTCCTGCTTCATTGAACCACATAATATCAAGATTATATTGAATATTTAAAAGCCATAATGCATAGAGATCAGAATTTGGGTAAACTAAAATCATTGCAGCATTTGATGGAAACTCCTCATTTCTAAACATTAGCCATCTTTGCCTTTCAGCATCTGACTCTGCAATTTCTACATTTATAACTGAATTATCTATCTTGATCGTACCTCTGTCAAAATCCAATGGTTTATTTTTGATCTCATCTGGAACAAAAATTAGCCCTGCTATTCCAATAAAAAAAGCAGCAAGAGCAGCTGGAATTAAGACAGCCATCTTGCGAACCAATTTAAATAATAAATGACTTCTATGATTTGAATTTTACTTTTTACTTTTAATAAAATAATTGATTAAAATTCAACTATCTATTTATTTTTTATCATATCATTTAAATCATTATAGATTTTTTGAATTTCTTTAATGGATGTATCATCTTCAAGAGTTGTAGTATCTCCTATAGTTATATTGCTAACTATAGATTTTAATAATCTTCGCATTATTTTGCCGCTTCTTGTTTTTGGTAGTTTATTAACAAAATATATCTCTGATGGAGTAGCAATTGCTCCAATATTTTTTCTTATATGATCAATTAATTCTTTGCGTAATTGCTCCGACTCAGCAACACCTTTTTTCAAAACTAAAAATGCTATAATTGATTCACCCTTTGTCTCATCAGGTCTGCTGGTAACCGCTGCCTCGGCTACCGATAAATGCGATATAAATGTACTTTCTAATTCAATCGTACCTAATCTATGACCAGCAACTTTAATAACGTCATCTGATCGACCTAAAAGCCAAAAATAATGGTCATCATCTATAATAGCATAATCTTCAGAATAATAGTTATTATTTTTCCAATATTTATCTTTATATTTATCATCATTCTTCCATAAAGTCATTAACATACCTGGCCATGGTTTTTTAATAATTAAATAACCTTTTTGATTTTGTGGTAAAGTATTTCCTTCCTCATTTATAACGGCCAGATCTACACCTGGTACAGGAAAAAACGCTGTACCTGGTTTCATTGGCATAATATCTATTCCTGTACAATGACTAAGCATTATTCCACCTGTTTCTGTTTGCCACCATGTGTCAATTATAGGACATTTTTCCTTACCAATTGTTCTAAAATACCACATCCATACTTCTGGATTAGTTGTTTCCCCTACTGTTCCTAGTAATCGGAGAGTTGATAAATTAAAAGAGTTTGGGATTTCGTTACCATATTTCATATACATTCTAAGAGCTGTAGGAGTAGTATATAAAATAGTTATCCCATGTTTTTCGATAAGGGCCCAGTATCTATCGGGTCTTGGATAATCAGGAGTTCCTTCATATAGTATCTCGGTTACTCCATGCATTAAAGGTGCATAAACTGCATAGCTATGACCTGTTACCCATCCTATATCCGCAGTATTGAAAAAAATGTCTTGTTTATTAAAATCAAAAACCCATTTTGCCGTAGAATAAATATGTGTCAAATAACCCCCTGTACTATGAACAACTCCTTTTGGCTTACCTGTTGTTCCTGATGTATAAAGTATAAACAGAGGATGCGTACTTTCTACTAATTCAGGTTCACAATAATATGATTGGTTTTGAATTATCTCATGCCACCAGATTTCTTTATCTTTCATCTCGATTTGACTTCCGGTTCTTCTAAGAACTATAACATTTTGTATCGAAGGTGTATCAATAATAGCTTCATCAACAATTTTTTTTAATTCAATTATTTTTCCTCTTCTAAATCCTCCATCGGCAGTAATTATAATTTTAGATTCGGCATCATTTATCCGATCCACCAACGATTTAGAACTAAAACCAGAAAAAATTACATTATGAATAGCGCCAATTCTTGAACAAGCTAAAAGCGCTATAGGAAGTTCCGGAACCATTGGCAAATAAATTGTTACACGATCTCCTTTTTTTATACCAAGATTTTTTAAGGCATTTGAAAATTGATTAACTTTTTGATACAGTTGATAATATGTTAATGTTATACTTTCTCCATTTTCTCCTTCCCATATTATAGCAGCCTTATTTTTTGTGTCAGAATTAATATGTTTGTCTAGGCAATTTATTGAAGCATTCAGTAGTCCATTAACAAACCATTTGGCAAATGGGGGATTCCATTCCAAAGTCTTGTCCCAATGTCTATTCCATACTAATTCTTTTGCTTGTTCCGCCCAAAATTCTTCTATATTTTTTAATGAATTGGCTCTTTTATCATGAAAAGCATTTTTATTTAATGTGATCTTCAAGTTAGAACTTGTAAAAGTCGTATCAGACATCATAAAGAATCATATTTTCTATTAATTAAATATTATTGAAATAGATAAAAATTA
>DATFCH010000404.1:0-3854 GCA_035253345.1 Nitrososphaeraceae archaeon | reverse complement strand
AAAAACCTACGATAGAATAATAGCTCAAAAATTACGTTATTTGGATTAATAAATAAATAACATATAGTATATTATCATTAGAGAAAAAAAATGAATTTACTTTCAGCATTAATTGATATTTGGATTGGAAAAGCATTTTTAGGATGTTTAGCATGGTTATTTAGAAAGTGAAATATATTCAATTCAATTATGTAGATATATTTTCAATATCTAGAAAAACTCCTAGTAATTTTTTTCAAATCATGATGCAAAAAAGCAATCCATTGACATATTCCCCCACTTTTCCCGTTTCATTATTTGATTGTCCTCATTTACAATTGTTTTCATTTCTTGTTGATCTTCAGTCGATCTCTTCATATTTTCGATTATTTGATTAGTTATCTCATCTACTAAATCTATACCGTTGGCAGTTAATCTAATATGAGATGGATATGCATCACTCATACCAAGTTCACCCAAAGTTCTTATTCCTTTAGATAAACTATATTCTCATATATTAGAGCTTTGTTGATTTTCATAAGTATTTTTATTATATCTTCTATAAATGATAGTAGCCAAGTTGTTCACTATAATGTTTATCTTAAATGTAATGCAGAATTAAAAAATTCTTATTTCTTGATAATTCAACTATTATATTTTAATCTAGACAATATAAATACTCATGATTATAATGGAGGGTAGAAAATTATTTAATTAGTTACAAATTTTTTATAAAATAAATTATTACAACTCTAGCCTCAAAGAATCTTATTCTTGTGACGTATTTAGATATAATACAGTAATAATTATTTAGATATTGAAAAAATATAGTATCAACTAAAAAAACTAGAGCAAGATTTTATATATTCTACTAGAAGTTTTACCATTTGTTAATTAAATTTTTTCATTTATATGTTTTTTATTCCAATGCATCGTGAAGTATTCTATTAAATGTTCAAAATCACTTTTTGTTACATTTGCTTTTTTCTTTGAAATATTTGCAAATTTGTGCATATATTTTATACACTCCCAGCACCCAACAAAGGGAATCAAAGGTGCGAAATAATAGCCAGCATATTTTCCTGAAAATTGCCATGCTTCACCTACAATACAATACTTTGAATCTCGTTCAATCATAAATTTATCCACTTTATCTAATCCTAAAGACAATTTCTTAGACCAGATAGGACATAATTCATCAAATGTAATGTATTTAGTTACAATATTTTTAGATGATGGTGACATCAATTGTTTATTTTCATTTATGCCGATATTATTAAGACTATCACAATAAGAAAAAACATTATTAGATAATCTAGTTTTTATCATATAATGTATTCGAAAACATATATTATAACAATTTATTATATTTATTTTCATTTATCCTTCTTCTTTTAATTAAATATAATGATTAAATTTGTAGTAGAATGAAAGAATATATAAGACAAGAATGGTTTGGACTTAAGAACATTCATTGTAATAAGATAGATGAATTTGGTAACAAAAAATGTGAAGACGTAATAATAAAAACTAAATACAAGATATTTCTATTTCTATATTAGAATCTTTTTTTAGAACCGCAAACGGTATTACTCTGTTGGACCAATAGCTTTCCAGCATATTAACTAACAATACATAGACAGTAATTTAAAATGGATCAAATATTGATCACAAAAATGATAGATAGGTATTTTTTTAATTTTTGATAAACTCTTCTTGATTATCGGATTCTTTAACGTCATATAAAAAACAAAACCAATTATAGCATCTTTAGTAAGTTTGTCAGTATTATATCTAATCTTTTACATATAACTTTTCAATTAGATTTGCTTTTACTTGTTTCCATTCTGGTTTTATAATACTATAACAAACTGTATCTCTTATTCTTCCATCTCTCATTATCTTATGATGTCTTAGTACACCATCTTGTTTGGCACCTAACCGTTGGATTGCTTTACGGGAAACTGTATTTAAAATATCTGTGCGAATTTCTACAGCTATGCATTCTAGTTTTTCAAATGCATACTGTAACATCAAAAATTTTGCTTCCGTATTGACATATGTTTTTCTCCATGATTTAGCTATCCAAGTATGTCCTATTTCAAGCCGAAGGTTTTCATAATCTATATTTAAATATCTGGTAGTTCCAACAATTGTATTAGAATTTTTATCTATGGTTGTAAATGGTAAAATTAAACCTTTTGAGCTCAAATCTAACATTCCTTGAATATACCTTTGCATTTCATTTGGATGAGGAAATTGAGAAAAACGACTATTCCATACTTCTCCATTTCTTGCAGCATTAGAAAGACCTTCTATATCATCAAATAATGGAGATCTGAGGATAATATATTTTCCTTCAAGCGTTATTGGCTCTAATTTATCTTGCATATAACTTAGATAATTAAAAATAAATATAAATAAAAATTATTTCAAGTATTAATTTAGATCTTCTAATACGGTCCTATTAACTTAAGACTGTTTCACCTCCAATTTCGAATATAATGTTATTTCTTATCCTTCCATTATACAAATAAATGAATAATTTGATCCAATTGTATACATGTTCTAGATCACAATTCTTATTCTTCGTACAAGGATAGTAGTCGTCAAAACAATCTGTCCTATCTTTGAAATACTGCATTACTCTTTCTATTATTGCTTTTGTCTAAAGGAGAATGCAATCTGTGTTTTAGATGTAAAAAGTTTGCTTGAGGACACCATGTACTTCTCTCTTTTGCAAGTCTGATCATAGACTTTAACAATTCTAAAATGGCATCATCATCAGACCTGGATATGGTGGAGGTCCTCATACTAACGTGGTTAGCGATACTGGAGATTCCAGGGGTAAACATCCAGACAATATTTGGGATAAATTAATCACTATTCTACATATCTAAAGCTAGTTCAATAGTGATTTGGTTCTCAAATCAATGACTTTAGGTTCATCTGTATAAACATACAGCTAAATTCATTTTGTTAAATTAACAGATCCTCTAATATAGATTAATATTATGTAAAATTATCCGTATTAGGATTATTTTGGTACTATTATCATTTTCATTAATTGCTCCTTGACATATCTACCGTTCCATATTTTTCATATAATATAATTAAGTTTCTAATAATAAAAGCTAAATACGATGTAGTAGTATTATCTCTAAAGTAGACTATTATTTTTTTGCCTCTCTGAGATAATTTGATTTACCACTAAAATAATATCTGTATTGTTACACCTCAAAAAAAAAATTAGGATTAGTTTATTCTAATAACCATATGGATTTATTAGTACCAGTATCGCTCCTAAATACCCCAATAGTATTATTAAGTGAGGAAAACTTTACATCCATTGTTGAATTAAAATATATTATGCCCCTGTAACCATGATGCCCTGAATCAAACACATTTCCATCAATAGATCTCCATTCAATCATTTGACCATCTTCAGAAAATATCTTTCCATATCCTTGCCCAAAAATAGTATTATTGTCCATTATTGTATTTAGAAATGTAAGATTGTTTAGTACTTTACCAATTGACTTTATTGTTGCTTGTTCAATACATTTTTCTTCTATAACAACATACGGATGATATTCAACTTGTTTCGAATTAGAACATTCGCTACTTGTTGCAATATAGATAGGTTCAGTATTCTCTATCTTAGTTATTGTATTATTTTTAATGGAATTCTCTTCTGTCGAGTGAGCATCGTTTGAAAAATAATATCCAATGGCTATAGTTAATGAAAAACCAAAGAATACCAATGTAAATATACTTATTTTGCTTCAACACATATTTTCTTTGTTTGATTAATTGTCGACATTTATAAATATTCTTTATTTGTATTCTCAAAAGAATTATATTGAAACTTCAAG
>DATFCH010000403.1:0-5160 GCA_035253345.1 Nitrososphaeraceae archaeon | reverse complement strand
GATTGGATTGATTGATTAAATGAGATAGATTTTATTTATCTATCTACTTCATTGTTGACTAGTATTTACGTAAAGGTCAGATTCATTTGTAACTTTATCTACAACAACAATAAAAATAATAATATTGATTGATTGATTGATTGATTGATTGATTGATTGATAGATTGATTAATTTTGAATAAATGAACAAAAATAAAATATACTCTACTATCTACACTACAACAACATTACTACTATAACAACACTACTATAACAACACTACTATAACAACACTACTATAACAACACTAACTCTACTTAACCTGTCAAAGAAATCAACAATAAAAAAAATAGTGAATACATAATGACGATCCCGTATACGATGAAATAAATATAATAATATGTTTTATCGATAATTTTGATTAAATTTTATTGTTGTGTACTAGAGAGAATTCTGTATAATGTTTGAGTGGCTAAAGTCCCCTCTCTATAGTCGTTATTTTTAACTGCAACTTCTACAATATCGATTCCAATTAATTTCGAAGTATTATTTATGGATTTTAATAATTGTGCTATTTGAAATGGATTTAGTCCAAATGGTTCTGGTGTGCCTGTACATGGAACATAACATATGTCGTATACATCGATATCAAAAGAAATGTATATGTTTTTGTTATTTGTTAATTTTTTTATTTCCTCTTTAGTTTTGTAAATATTTTCGTTTATCTCCCATCCCGTAAAAGTATGTACATCATTGTTGATTGCAATATTGTTTTCTTCTCTATCAGTCTGCCGGATTCCAATTTGTATTATATCACTTCCCTTAACATACCCATTACTAATGAGATGATAAAAAGGTGTTGTATGACAGATTTTTTTTCCATCATAAATTGGTTTCATATCTCTATGGGCATCGAAATGAATTATTATTGGATTTTCTTTGGAAATTGATTTTATACTAAAATATGATATTGTATGTTCACCTCCTAGTATTATTGGAATTTTTTTTTCATTTCTTATTATAGAATTAATTTCATTCATTTCTGATTCAATTCTATTAAATATATTTTTAGAAGGTTTTTTATGTCGCTTGTCTGCTTCAAAATTGACTATTTCCAGGTCACCTATATCATATATTTTTATTTTTTCGTAAATCTCTTTGTTTTCGTCTAAAATGAATGACTCAATCTGTTTTGCAGAGGTTGTTCTTATTGCTTTGGGACCATAGACTGTCCCTTTACCAAAACTAGTAGTAATATCTAAAGGGATACCATATAGAATTGCATTTGCATCGTGAAAGGTTATTTGAGAATGAAAATCACCAAAACTACATTTTGATCCGGTTTTTTCGGGATTAATAAATAATTTATCTAATCTTTCTAAAGCATTTAATTTTTTCTTCCTGTCAGTATTGTTCATTGAATATTTCACGATGTATTTTTTGTAATTATTATTTTACAAATTTATTTTTTAGACCAAAATAATTCATCCAAATTAGCTTGTCTATCTTTTCCTAGTATAGATTTAAAGTTAAAATTTAATGCTGATAATAATTGATCAAAAGTAGATTCCATTGCTTCAATGTATTTTTCTGTATCAATCTCGTTAATATTTTTAATTAATTCTACTGGTTTAACACCATCATTATTTTTAGTTTTAACATACGATATTATATCTCCTGCCTTAATTTTCTTACCTGATTGATGAAGTAACAAAGCGGCTCGGATATGTTGTGGAAGTCCCTTATAGGTGATATAATCGATATTTTTTCCATCAATAATCGATTTTACCTTGGAGTTATTGGTTTTTTCTCCGTATCTATCTGGGGATTTATTAACCATTACATTGAAACTTAGTTCCGAAGGTTTAATTTTACCAGCTTCCAAGTCATTAGCGTCTCTTTTTATTATATCTCTTATTTTCTCTTTTGCTTTTTCAAAATCCTTCTCAGAATTTACCTCTCTAAGTATTTCTAGAATTCTATAAAAAGCCTTGCGTATAAATGGTGGTGTATGAGACTTTTTTCCCGTTAATCCTTTTACATCTACAGTTCCGTCTTGTAATACTCCAAGATAATTCTTTTTTAAATCGCTGAAAACAACGTAACGGTATGTTTTGTCTATTTCTAAATCTATTTCTAAGTTTTTTTTTGCCCATTCAGAAATAGATTTTACTTTATCGGGAGACGGATTTTTTAAAAATAACGAGTCTGTATCGCCATATATTACTTCAATTCCAATTTCTTTACATTTTTCAATTGTCCTGGTAGTAGTTATTCTGCCTATTGCTGCCGTAGCATCTGCTACAGGGAGGCAATAGAGTGGAAATATTTCTGCTCCCATCACTCCATAGCTAGCATTCAATATTACTTTTATGGCCTGACTGATCACTTCATAAAGTTGACGATTTTCGATTGATGCAGCTTTGTCTTTTGATAACTGCTTGTAATATTTTACTCTCAAATCTCTTAATGACCCAATTAAAAGAGATGTTAATCCTCTTCTTTTTTTACATATCCAATGAGTTGTTCCTGAAATTTGTTGTTTCATATCCTGTTTACATGATTGGTGAGAACAATTCACAGTTTCATAAGATAGATTATGTACTTTGATGATACTTGGATAAAGTGATGCAAAATCTACAACTACAACATTAAAATGGATTCCTAGTTCAGGTTCTACTACTAGACCTCCTCGATATTTTTTTTCTTTAATTAATGCAGTAGTAGACGAGACACCTTTTGTAATAAGTTCATCTCTCCTGGGTATTAACGAATTATTTTGTCTATGTTCATAATATAACATTCCTCTTATCCATTGATTCACTCCAAATCTAGAAGCATCATCAATTGGTAAATGTGCAATTCTTGAAATCACTATTAATAACTTTATTAATAGATTATCATTAAATGTGGTAAGTCTTAATGTAAGTTCAGCATCTTTTAAGCAATATTCAGCTAATTTATTAATAGGAATATCTGATATATTTCCTTCAAATTCTATTTTATGATCCTTGAGTAAAGCTTCAGAAATGGAATTTAGGGTATAATCAGCATATTTGTGATTAAAGGCATAAATTTGAACGGATCTATTTTGAAACGTTCTAAATAAATCTATATGAATTCCGTGTTGTATGTTGACTGCTTCTGCTTGCATTCCTCGCTTTACAAAGGTTTCTCTTTTAATAATAATTGGAATGTCTTCTTTCTGAATAATTTCTTTGTTTACAGGATCTATACGCGAATCTTGAGATCTCATATAAAGATAAGGAAGATCAAAATCATCTCCATTAAAGGTAAGAATAATAGGATAGTTTTTAAGATTTTCAAATGCCGCCTGTATTAGTTCTCTTTCGGTTTTTACTAATACTGCTTCGGGAATAAATGATTTATTATCTTCTGAGACCCTATTGTCTAGTATGTATACTTTTCTAAAACCATCATTACCTGCTAGACCAATAGCAGTTATTTTCTTATCGTGATCACGAGGATGAGGAATTCTTCCCTCCTCAGATTCTACCTCAATATCTATTGCTATTCTTTTCATAGTGGGAATAGGTTGATTTAATAGCTCGACCCATTGAGCTATGTAATATTCATAATTCTTGTTATTATTTTCAATTAAATTGTTAATTTTAGTATTGATTAGTTGGTAAAGTTTATTCTGTATCTGAGGATCTATTTCGTATTTATATTGATAAATATCGCTATTTTTTCTATAATAATAAGTACCAGGAACGAGTGAATTATCATAAAGATAGTTTTCATGATATTTAATATCTGCTTCCCATGCAGTTATTTTTTCTCTTAGACTGTTGCTAGTTCCACCTATTGATAAAGGATCTGGAGCAACAATCTTTAGTATATCTATTTCCTGATCTCTAATTAAATCAATTTTTTTAGTTAGGATTGATTTATATTTTGATTCTTTTTTAAGAATTTCTTCTGCTTTTTGTTTATATTCTGTTTTTGTATAACAATACGGTTTATGATTAGTTCTATCTTTCCAGAAATATATTATTTTTAATTCAGGATCATAGAATTTTAATAAAACTTTTTGATCTTCTCCAGAATAGATCGCTGATAATAATATAACCTTCTTATTTTCAGGAAGTTCGATAAAATCCTTCTTAGATTTATATTTTGATTTTTTTTCATGATTAATACCATATTCTTGAGTCACTCTATTGTATCTACATCCCATTAAAATTTAATCTTTTCATACGATATTCCCAAAAATAAGGGTTTATAAATTATCTTTTTTCAGAACTTTCGATTTAACTAAAAATATACCAATTATATATAATAAGATCATAGGACCAGCAATTAACCACATCGTTACACCACTACCATCTGGAGTAATAATGGCTCCAAAAACAACTATTATAATTATTGAATATCTAAAATTTTTTCTCCAGAACTCTATGTCTATTATCCCTGAGAGCGATATTATATACATTATTAGTGGTAGTTCAAACGATATTCCGAAACCAATAAGAAATTGTAATACAAATGTAATAAAATCATTAATATTTAAAAATGTCTCTACACCAATCGATTGTCCATATTTATATAAAAATTCAAGTGTAAATGGGATGACAAGCATGTAAGAAAAAATAATGCCTATGACAAATAATCCTACAGTCGATACTAATATTTTAATTAAATTATTTCTCTTTTTTTCTTTTTCTTCAATTGCAGGTGATACAAATCCATATATTTCTCTAATTAATAATGGGATTGAAACAATAATTCCTATCAATGCAGCCACATATATTTGGGCGAAAAATGCTTGTCCAGGCGCAGTCTGAATAAGCTTAACTTCATTTGGAAGCAATGAATTTTTCATAAAAGACGTTATCTGTATAGCTAAATTATTAAAAGGATCAGGGTAGATGAATGGAAATTTAATGGTAGTTGCAATATTAATTGCACTTAGATTAATAGAATAAACCTTTACTCCAAATGTAATACTAAATATAATGATTATCAAGATAATTATAGATACCCTGAGTATCCGTGATCTCATTTCATAGAAATGATCTCGAAAAGACATTTCAGTGGGCATTTGTTTAAAGATCTCTTTAGTGAAATATATTTGATATTTATTTTTAAATCAATATAATACTATTATATTTAAATAAATCCACTTTTTTATTTTTCAAAAATTTTTACACATATGGT
>DATFCH010000402.1:0-2471 GCA_035253345.1 Nitrososphaeraceae archaeon | reverse complement strand
TTATGTTCTATATCCCATTCATAATTTTGAGTATCATTATCTTTGGCAACGATCCAAAAATCATAATTTTCACCAATTCTGTCTCCTGCTTTGTTTAGTTTATTTTTCCTGATACTTCCTCATTAAATGAATTCCCAGTTTCCCGAACAATATCTTGAAATGATTTGGTAAAGTTTTTATTATAACTATTGTTAAAAGTAGATTATTTTTATTAAGACTTAATGCTGCTATCCAATAAGAATCATAAGCTAATGCAGGATATGTTATTGAACTTCATGTAATTGTTTTTCTAACCCTTTTTTCAACTCATGTAATTTCTTTGACTCACCATCTATCGAAAATGAAGTATTAGAAAGATTTATATTCATTGCAAACATTGCTGAATCAATATTTTTAGTTATTTGATGATTTTGTGTTATTTTATCATTGCCATACCATCTGAGATTATTAAAATTAGAATTTTTTTGTTTCTAATGTTACAAAATCTTATGTATATATTTATCAATCTATAAATGAGAAAACTATATGCAGACATCAGGAATAAATCTGCTAATGAAGGTACAGAGGATACAATATCATGTACTACTTCGTAATAGGCCCATATTATATTAGCAATAAACCAGAAAATTAGACCAAGTGTTAGAAGTATATCCGTTTTATCTCTTTCATTGCTATCTTTATTATTAAGAAGAATCATTGCAGAAAGTCCTACAGCAGTAAAAGAATTTATTATGAATATCCAATTTGAATAATTTATTTTATTGTCTAACTCTGCAAGAATTATAATAGAATTTCCTATTACTATTGTGATAATTACACCAATAAAAAAACATAGAGTAATTTTCAATTATTTTCTTTTAAACCAATAACATAGATTCAAAGAAACTTTAGGATCATTACTAAAAAAATAAATAACATGAAAAATCTTAAATAAATGTATTTTAGTACCGACAATCGATTTTCCATAGTATAGTTATATTTTAAGATTGTTTAATTTGGGCTTTTATCTTTTCTTGCATTTCAGGATCCATCACGTATTCACGAGTGTAGCCGTGTTCCTTAATAGCATGATCAACCAAACTATTCATTAATTCTTCTTCTGTTTCGCCAGTTCCTCTAAAATCACAGTCTACTCCAACATCCTTACATGAAACGGATAACATTAAAAAGATCATGAATATCTTCTATTTAAGTTCTTGTCTTATGATAATAATTAATAGAAAAATTATTATAAAATATATCATATGCCTATTGTTTATCTTATTATTTGAACTATATAATTGTGTTAAAATTTTTTACTATTATAATTCAAAAATTAAAAGAAATTAATCGAAGGCTTTTATGAAGATAAGATCTTTCCTTTAAATTCATCTGCTATCTTTTTCTCTACAAGATTGGATCCTATTCCAGTTATTTCTACTATTAGAATATAGTCACCATCAGGAAAATTATCTCTAATATGATAAGTACCAGTAATAGGATCACTAAAATCAGGACCATAAATCAGTAGCTCATCCAAGGTGCTTGATAAAAGCTCTAATTGAAGGTCATTGTCTTTAACATAAAACGACTGGGAAAAAACTGGTTTTTTTAATTCATTATTGTACATATGTACGTTATAAGTTAAAGTTGTATTCTTATCTGTTTTTATTGATGTAGGTTTTATATTAAACAAGAGTCTATCAGTGTCAGTTGTATTAAACATCCAATCAATATTTTGAGATATTTTATCTAGTTCACCCATACTTGTACCAGTATTAATTTTAAAATTTTTTCCTTGTTTATTTGAATCACTTACATATACTGATCCTACCATCCATGGATGAATTTCACAATGATATGTTTCTATCCCTGGTAGATTAAATGTATATTGAAAAGAAGATGAATAAGGGATGATTCCAGAATTAAATAGTGCTCCAGAATTGGAAGCTCCTGGTGCGCCGCTTGTAACAGTATGAATTTGTTCAGGGTCACTATTATACCACGCAACAGTAGTATCTATGGGGATTGCTATCTTTAATGGATAAAAGTGTTGAAATTTGTAACTTACACCAGAACCTGTAGTAATTTCAATCATATACGTGGGTAATAGTTTACTATGTATTGGAGTTCCTTGGTTAGAAGAAGAAAGTGAAGATGATATGGATGAGGATTTATTTTCTAACTCTCCAATAATATATAAAGGATTAAAAAATAGAATGCTAACACTTATTACATTAATTAGTAATAATGATAAAGTTAAAAACTTTATCATTACGTTTATTATTATTGATATTATTTAAAAACTTTAGGTTCTTAATGTAAAATATTTAATTATTTAAATTTTTTCAATTTTGGATTTCTTCAAATAATTGTTATCATCGAATTTCAAAAGTTTTAGATGCATTTTGATATAAACTACAAAATTATGTCAAATTTTATAAAATTTAATAACACAATTAACACAACTACATTTTTATATATTTCAGATT